>JBGUVH010000059.1:0-20667 GCA_045134215.1 Acutalibacteraceae bacterium | reverse complement strand
TAAAAAAAGGATTTTTTTTTGTTATGGGGGTTTCTATCCAGACCCGCGTTTATACCTATAAGGAAGGAAAAAACCGTATTTTTTTTTTGTTTTTTGCAAAAAATGAACTGTTTGACGAAACCAACCGCGACGCTGCCGCAGGTGTAGGAGAAGCTCCTGCATCCTTCAGTAACGCCTCTGTAAACGAGTTTACTGAGGTTCCCGGCGAATCTGACGAAGATTTACCGTTCTAATTAATTAAAATTTCAGGAGGTCTTTATAATGGAAAAGATGGAAAGACCTGCACATAGAAAAGCTAGAAAAAAGATTTGTCATTTCTGTGCAGACCGCGTAGAAGAAATTGATTACAAGGATATTGCTCGTCTTCGTAAGTTCATTTCCGAACGCGCTAAGATTCTTCCCCGCCGCGCTACCGGCACCTGTGCTGCTCATCAGCGCAAACTGACTATCGCCATTAAGCGTGCTCGTCAGGTAGCTATTCTCCCCTACGTTAACGACTAATAGAGAATGTTAAAAAGCGTTGTGTTTCAAAAAACACAACGCTTTTTTTACAACAACTATTCCCTAATCCCTAGTTCCTATCCCCTATTTCAGTTCGTGAAGATATACCGTTCGGGAATTTCTATGCATATAAACACTCAGCACCAGCCCAACGCCAAGATATAAACAAGAAAGAGATGTACCGCCTGCTGAGAAGAACGGCAGTGTTACACCGATAACAGGAAGTATAGACAGGCACATTCCAAGATTAATAACAACCTGCGCTATCATCCATCCAAAAAAGCCTACGCAAATGAGCTTTCCTGAAAAGTTATTAGTCAGCTTTGCAACCGTAAGACTTCTAAGGCAAATAGCACAAAGAAGAATAACCGCAAGAAACGCACCGACAAAGCCAAGCTCCTCACCGATTGTAACAAAAATAAAATCGTTATAGCCTTCAGGCACTCCCGCAGGTCCCATTTGGGTAAGACTTCCCTTTAGGAAGCCTTGTCCCCATACACCGCCGCCTGCAAGAGCTGTTCTTCCGCGCCATTGCTGCCAACCTGCTCCCTGCAAATCGCCCTCAATATCGAAAATAGTCTGAATACGCGCCTGCTGGTCAGGATTCATAACAAAGAAATATATAACGGGTGCGGCTACAACTATTATCCCTAAAAGTATAAGGAAGTACTTTATATGAACCCCTGCCACCCACATCATACATATAACCATAACGGCAAAAACAAGGGCAGTACCGTCATCTCCCTGTAAATGTATAATCAGTACAGGCAAAACACCGTGAACACATACCGGAAAAAGATAACTGAGCTTATTAATTTTATCCTTTACTTTAGTGAGATGCATAGCAAAGGTTACTATAAAACAGACTTTAAGAAGCTCAGAGGGCTGAAAGGTTGTAATACCAAGGTCAAGCCATGCCTTATCATCCGTTCCCGCAGGACCAAAGCCGATAACAAAGGTAAGAAGAACAGGCACAATGCCGATAACAGCAAACAGATACCACCGTTTAATAAAGGTTTCAAAATCAAAAAGCGAAAGAAAGACAGCGGCGGCAGCACCGAGAAGCATAGCCACAAGCTGCATTATAAACTGTCGCGCGTTTCCTGTATAATAAGTGGCTGAAAAAACCGCCATACAGCCAAAGCAGGTAGTAAAAAGGCATAAAAACAGCATTATTTTATCAGTTTCGCGGATATAGTCGGCAATCCTCGCCCACAGTCCTTTCATAGCTTTTCACTTCCCTTCGACATATACATATATTTTATAATATAATTCTTTATTTTTCAACCATATATTTTAGTTGCAACTGATTATTTATAATGGTATAATAGGTAACAAACAGGAAAGGGGCGTTTTTATGACTGAGTTTTTTTCAAATTGTCCCGAAGATACCGAAAAAATAGCTCTGGACTTTTCAGAAACACTCATCGGCGGTGAGGTTATTGCCTTTCGTGGCGGTATGGGTATGGGGAAAACCCTTTTCACCCGCTCTCTTGCAAAGGGACTGGGTTTTAAGGGCGCTGTAGCCTCCCCCACCTTTGCCATTGTAAATGAATACCGCGGGGGACGACTGCCCGTTTTCCACTTTGATATGTTCAGAATAGAAAGCTGGGAGGACCTTGATTCCTGCGGATTTTTTGATTATATGGAGGAAAAGGGTGTTATGGCTGTTGAGTGGAGTGAAAATATTTCTTCCGCTTTGCCTAATGACACCATTTATATAAATATTGAAAAAACCGATGAAGGCGGCAGAAAAATCACTATTGAAGGGGGCGGATTTTAATGAAGCTACTTGCTGTTGACTGTTCGGCTAAATCTGCATCCTGCGCTATTATAGAAGAAGAAAAAATTATTGCCTCTTCCTTTATTAATGTTAATTTAACACATTCTCAGACACTTATGCCTATGATAAGCGATTTGCTTATTAATTCGAGAACCAATATAAATGAAATAGGTGCCTTTGCAATTTCTGCAGGTCCAGGCTCATTTACAGGAGTGAGAATCGGTATTTCCGCCATTAAGGGTATGGCACTTGCTAATAACACACCCTGTATTGCCGTTTCTACCCTTTATGCTATTGCGCAGAATTTTAGATACAGAGATGCCCTTGTATGCGCAGTAATGGATGCCCGATGCAATCAGGTATACGGCGCACTGTTCAGAATAAAAAACGGAAAAATCAAAAGACTCTGTGAGGATAAAGCAGTAAAAATAGATGAACTTGCAGAGGAAATTATGAAAAGCAGAGTAACGTGTCCCATTATTATTGCGGGGGACGGCGCAAAGCTTTTCTACCGCGCTGTAGAAAGCAAAAAAAATGTAGTTTTAGCAGAAGAAGTGCTACGCTATCAAAACGGCACAGGTGTTGCCCTTGCAGGTATTGAAAGCTATAATAAAGGGAAATCTTCCACCCCTGAAAAGCTTTTACCCATATATCTCAGACTGCCTCAGGCAGAAAGAGAATTAAAAGCAAAACTGACTAAGGAGTAATGAAAAAATGAAAATTGCTATTGGCTGCGACCATGGCGGTCTTGAACACAAAAACGCTATTAAAGAGCATCTTACCGAGAGAGGCTTTGAGGTACGGGATTTCGGTATTTATGAGCAGGTATCGGTTGATTATCCCGATATTGCTTTAAAGGTTGCCACTGCTATAAAGAATAAAGAATGTGAGCTTGGTATTCTTGTTTGCGGAACAGGTATAGGAATGTCCCTTGCCGCAAACAAAGTAAAGGGGATTCGCGCTGCCGCTGTAAGTGAGCATTTCTCTGCTAAATACACCCGTCTTCATAATAATTCCAACATTCTTTGTCTTGGCGGCAGAGTCATAGGTGTAGGAACAGCCCTTGAGCTTGTTGACCTTTTTGTTGATACTGAGTTTGAAGGCGGCAGACACGCAAAGCGGGTAGAAAAAATTACCGCTATTGAAGAAATAACTGATTGACAAACAGTTAATAGAGTGATACTATTATATAGTAAAAGTGTTGACGGAAAGAGTAACCCGAAAGCAAAGTTCAGAGAGAAGCCGTTTGGTGAAAGTGCTTCCTTTAAATTCAGGTGAAGACCACTCCCGAGCTGTATTGCAGTAACAAGCAATACCGTTTTTTCGCGTTAAGAAATAATGAGTTAAACTTTAAGGTGGAACCGTGCTATGCACCCTTAATGTCCTTTTGGGCATTAAGGGTTTTTATATTTTAATAAAAAACTCTAAAGGAGAAATTATAATGAAAGCTATTTATAACGACGGACACGTTGCAGAAGTTGAAGAAAAAGAGGAACAGCTCCATATACTCCGCCATTCTGCAGCACACATTATGGCTCAGGCTATAAAGCGTCTGTACCCGCAGGCTGATTTTGCCTACGGCCCTGCAACCGACAAGGGTTTTTACTATGATGTTGACCTTGGCGACCAGACTGTAGGTGAAGAGGACCTTGCAAAAATCGAAGCTGAAATGAAGAAAATTGTTAAGGAAAATCTTCCTATAAAGCCCTTTGTTCTTGACAGAAAAGAGGCTATTGCTTTAATGGAGGAAAGAAAGGAAAGCTATAAGGTAGAGCATATCGGTGACCTTGACGAAGACGCTGTTATAAGCTTTTATCAGCAGGGCGAGTACATTGATATGTGCGTTGGCCCTCACATAACCTACACAAAAGCTCTTAAAGCCTTTAAGCTTACCAAAACAAGCGGCGCTTATTGGAAAAATGACAAGAACAATAAAATGCTTACCCGTATTTACGGTATTGCTTTCCCCTCTCAAGCCGAGCTTGACGACTATCTGCTTTTACTTGAAGAGGCAGAAAGACGCGACCACCGTAAAATCGGCAAGGAAATGAATCTCTTTATGATGAGCGATGAAGGTCCGGGCTTCCCCTTCTTCCTGCCAAACGGTATGGCTCTTAAAAACGCTCTTATTGATTACTGGAGAGATATTCACTATAGAGATAATTATGTAGAGGTTTCTACTCCCCTTATTATGAACAGACGTCTTTGGGAAACCAGCGGTCACTGGGATCACTATAAAGACAATATGTATTCCACCACTATTGACGAGGAAACCTATTGCATTAAGCCTATGAACTGCCCAGGTGGTGTTATGGTTTACAGAAGTCAGCTTCATTCCTACAGAGATTTACCCCTTAGAGTCGGAGAACTGGGTCTTGTTCACCGTCACGAATTAAAGGGCGCACTTCACGGACTTTTCAGAGTTCGTTGCTTTACTCAGGACGATGCTCATATCTTTATGACAAAAGACCAGATTACCGACGAAATTATGAATGTAGTTCACCTTATTAATGAGGTTTACGAGAAGTTCGGCTTTAAGTATTTTATTGAGCTTTCCACTCGTCCTGAGGACAGTATGGGAAGTGACGAGGACTGGGAGGCAGCAACCAACGGTCTTAAGGGCGCACTGGAAAAATTAGGTCTTCCATATACAATTAATGAGGGTGACGGCGCTTTCTACGGCCCGAAGATTGACTTCCATCTTGAAGACAGCCTTGGCAGAACCTGGCAGTGCGGCACTATTCAGCTTGACTTCCAGATGCCTATAAACTTCCAGCTTGAGTACACCGATGAAAACGGTGAAAAACAGCGTCCTATTATGATTCACCGCGTATGCTTCGGTTCTATTGAACGCTTTATCGGTATCATTACAGAGCATTTTGCAGGTAAGTTCCCTGCCTGGCTTGCTCCCGTACAGGTTAAGGTGCTTCCCGTATCCGAAAAAACTGCCGATTATGCAAAGGAAATCTATGAAAAGCTCAGAAGCGCAGGTATCCGCTGTCAGCTTGATGACCGAAATGAAAAAATCGGTTATAAGATAAGAGAGGCTCAGGCTGTTGACCGTGTACCCTATATGCTTATCCTCGGTGCAAAAGAAGCAGAGAGCGGTACCGTATCAGTAAGAAACCGCGACACTCTTGAAACCACCGAAATGCAGAGTGCAGATTTCATAAAAAATCTTATTGATGACATAAAAAATCGTAAGTAATATAAAAATTATCCGCAAATTATTGACAACTCTTATTTCATAAAATATAATAAAAAAATAAAATTTAAAAAGGTGTGATATTAATGAAAAACGAGTATTTAATTTCCGTACTTGAAAACGTTAAAAAGCGTAACGCAGGCGAGCCCGAATTTATTCAGGCTGTAACTGAGGTTCTTGCAAGTCTTGAGCCTGTTGTTGAGCAGCGTCCCGACTTTATTGAGTCAGGTGTTATTGAGCGTATGGTAGAGCCTGAGCGTCAGATTGTTTTCCGCGTTCCGTGGGTAGACGATAACGGCAAGACTCAGGTAAACCGTGGCTTCCGTGTACAGTTCAACTCTGCTATTGGCCCCTACAAGGGCGGTCTTCGCTTCCATCCGTCTGTTAATGCTTCCATTATTAAGTTCCTTGGCTTTGAGCAGACCTTTAAAAACAGCCTTACCAGTCTTCCTATGGGCGGCGGTAAGGGCGGCGCTGACTTTGACCCCAGAGGAAAGAGTGATGCTGAGGTTATGCGTTTTTGCCAGAGCTTTATGACCGAGCTATACAGACACATCGGCCCTGATACCGACGTTCCCGCAGGTGACATCGGTGTAGGTGCCAGAGAGGTTGGTTATCTCTTCGGTCAGTACAAGAGAATCTGTAACGAATTTACAGGCGTTCTTACAGGTAAGGCAGTTCCTTCCGGTGGCTCTCTTATCCGTCCTGAAGCTACAGGCTTCGGTGCTGTTTACTATACTCACGAGGTACTTAAGTCCTTTGGTGAGGATATTAAGGGCAAGACCTTTGCTGTATCAGGCTTTGGTAATGTTGCTTGGGGTACCGTTAAGAAGGTTACCGAGCTTGGCGGTAAGGTAGTTACCATTTCCGGTCCTGACGGTTATATATATGATGCCGACGGTATCACTACCGACGAAAAAATCAACTTCCTTCTTGAAATGCGTGCTTCCTGCCGCGACAAAGTACAGGATTATGCTGATAAGTTCGGTGTTCCCTTCTATGCAGGTAAGCGTCCTTGGGAGGTTAAGGTTGACGTTGTTATGCCTTGCGCTACTCAGAACGAGGTTGGTATTGAGGATGCCAAGAACATCGTTAAGAACGGTGTTAAGTACTATATGGAAGTTGCTAATATGCCTACTACTGAGGAAGCCTTTGAATATCTCAAGGCAAACGGCGTAGTTATCGCTCCTTCCAAGGCTGTAAATGCAGGCGGTGTTGCTGTTTCAGGTCTTGAGATGAGCCAGAACTCAATGCGTTACAGCTGGACTGCAGAAGAGGTTGATGCAAAGCTTAAACAGATTATGACCAATATCTACAAGAGCTCCTTTGATGCCGCTAAGGAATACGGCCTTGAAGGCGACCTTTGCGCAGGTGCTAACATTGCAGGCTTCCTTAAAGTTGCTGAAGCAATGAAATGGCAGGGCTGCTGCTAATATAAAAACAAAAAACTCGGGGCTATGCCTCGTACTCTAAAAGACAGTAAAATTTAAAAGGCAGAAACGATTTCTCGTTTCTGCCTTTTGCTATAAGGTTTTAGGATATCCTAAATAATTTGGGAAATATTCATCACATTCCCCCTATTCGTTACAGTGTGAGACATTATTTTTTAAACACAAACAAATACTCGTGTGCAATTAGCAAAAAGTTATATTTTACACTGTTTGTTTTCCAATACCCTGTTGCTTTACAGTTGTGTTGCTCTTTGATAATAAGTTCTTTCAATTTAAACCCTGCATCTTCAAAGATTCGCATAACATCAAAGGACATTGGTATCATATGCCCTTTTTGGCGAGTATCACCCATAAGAACAGCACAGAATTTACCCTTTTTTAAAACACGGTAGCTCTCTGTAGCTACCTTCTTCATTTCCTCAAGAAAATCCTTAGCCTTAAGCAAAGATAAATCTTCAGGTATATTCTCGCTGTACTTAATAATATCCGCATACGGCGGATGTGTGCAAATCAAGTCGATACTATTATCTGGAACAAAATCAAGATTTCTTGCATCGCCTTTATGAAGATATACTTTGCCATTTGCTCCTTCGTGCTCAAAATCTGTTTTCTCTTTACAACGAGCAAGAGCAGCATCATTCACGTCAACACCAATGATATTTCGATTAAGCAACTTAGCTTCTACAAGAGTAGTGCCTCCTCCTGCAAATTGGTCAAGCACTAAATCGTTTTCGTTTGAATATCTGAGTAAAATATTTCTCGGAATATACGGAGACCAATTACCACGCCATTTAGCGTCGTGAGTAGCCCAGTCTCCACGTTTCGGAAACGACCAGTGTGTAGTCATTTCTAACTCAAAATCATCCGGTTCCCATTTAACAATCTTTTTGCCAGACATTATACGGTTTCCTCTTTTTCTTCCGGAACAGGCAATCCCAATTTTGATAATGGAATATATCCAAAATAATACTGACATCGTACGCTAATTATATAATCTAAAACATCCTTATATTTTGGGTCTCTAAACCAATCGTCTAATATGTATATATATTCAACATCTATGTTTGCAGGTGCCAAAAGTTTCTGGTACTGTTTCTTTTTAAAATCACATGTTTGCAATTTCTCATCAACCGAACCGGCAACTTGTTGATGTTTGCACTCAATAACATATAACGTATTTTTGACAATCACATATATGCTATCATCGGGGAATAATCGTTTAGAAATAATTTTCTCCCATTCGATTCCAATTTCTTTCAAGAATGAATAGAAAGCATGTTTTTTAAAAATGCGTCCTACTTGGGTATCTTTATAATAAACCTTTCCCTCAATTACTGAATAACCAACTTGTTTTGATAAAAAAGTTGATAAATCAGTTTTCCCTTCAAAGATCAATCCGGTTTTTGTATTTCCGCCGCCTTTTCCGCCTTTTATCATTTTTATTCCTCCTTAAAAATTGCTAATAAGCAATTCTTTAATTTTTCCTCTTGCCTCGCTATTGCAATTAATCATTCGTGATGCTTCTACTCGTTTGATTTTATGTGCAGAGTAGATATTATCGAAGAAATTATCTTCGGTATTTGAGTTCTTTGGATCGGAATTACTAATTACAATCTTAGCACCCTTTTTATGCATATCATCAACAAAACGTGCAAGTTCAATTTGTTCTTCGTCATTAAACAAATTTTCCGTGTAGGCAGTAAAACTTGCTGTGTTAGTAATCGGTCTGTATGGCGGATCGAAATACACAAAAGTATTTTCATCAATGAAGTTCGCAGCCTCTCTATAATCGCCACAAACGATAGTAACTTTCTGCAATTTTTCTGATACTGCGCGAAGATTCTTTTCGTCACAAATCATAGGATTTTTATATGCTCCCATAGGAACGTTAAAGAGTCCTTTTTTGTTTACTCTAAACAACCCATTGAAACAGGTTTTATTTAAAAAAATCATTAAAGCAGCTTTTTCAATGTTTATGTCATCGTTTCCATTAACCTTTAAATTATTGAAGCGCTCACGCTTTTCATTGTAATAACTCTTTCGGCTATCGGTATCCAACGGGATAAATTCGCTTTGCATCTTGTCAAGCACTTTTATCAATTTATCAATATCATCACGAATAATACGATAAGAGTTAATAAGTTCAGCATTTATATCACTGATATAAATCTCTCGCAAATCATATTTGCTAAGGATATCAAATAAGACTGCACCACCACCAACAAAGGGTTCTGCATACTTTGTAATACTTCCTTCTGCAAAAGGATAATAACGCTCAATTTCTTTAAGAAGTTGACCTTTGCCACCTGCCCATTTTAAAAATGGTTTGGCATTCTTTTCGTTTAGCTGATTATATCGCAGACTACGTGCATCTTCTGGTTTTTGAGCATCGATAGGTATAATCCACATATTACCCAACATAGCAACATCAGTTATACGGTTTTCCTTACATAAAGTCAAAACTCGTCTATGAGAAATATTCCATTTTTCGGCGGCTTCATTAGCTGTCATATATGCCAACACTTATGATCACACTCCTTATGTATGATTATATTCCAGAATTGGAATAAAAGCAATATTAATTTTAAAAATGCTAAAAAGACAGATTCATCATTTTGATAAATCTGCCTTTTTCTGTCCTTCTGAGTACGACTCGTAGCCCCGAGTTTTTTTATGCTCATTTTCTTTTTATTTTTGAAAAGTAAGGGAATGTTAGCGGCCAAATTACTCCGCCCGCTATTACTACCATAAAGTAGCGTGCGGCTCTGGCAACAAGCTCATTTCCGAAAATAAGCTCGAAGGGTGTGCGAAGTCCCTCTTTAACGCAAAGCACAAGGACAACTCCCCCAAGCACCTTTATTATCTGTACCCACCATACAGCCTCTGTGGAAAAATCAGTTACTTTGCTGTCAACGGTGTATACCACAATAAGACCAAGTATACAGCCAAGAAGCGTACAGGCATTTTTTATTGCAGAGGCAAGATTTTCGTCATTCTGGTGATTACCCAAAAGGAAATAGAGCAGTGCTGCCGTCACCATAGCAGTCATAACGACAAGAATACCGTACATTACAGCAGGTTTTTCTTTTGCTTTACTGAATAACGGATAGCCCGCAAAAATTAAAATCAAGGCAATGCCTACAGAAACCGCCACATCAAGCGGTGTATGTACGCCCAGATAAAGACGGGAAAAAGGCACCAGCACACACATTATAATACATATTATACGAAGCGCTTTATTTTTATTTACCCTTGCTATACCGCCGAACATACCAACCGAGGTTTGCGTGTGTCCGCTTGGGAAGGAATAGCCTGTGGCTGCCTCTCTTGCGGCTTCCACGATTTTAAAATTGGGGTCCTTTATCCAAGGCCGCGGAATTTTAAAGGTCATTTTCAGTGTCTGATTAATAACCGTTCCTGCAAAGCCTGTAAGCAGCAGATAATAACCCTGCCATTTATCAACGCACCAGAATATCATCATAGAAATCGCCATAAATATTGTTTCCTCACCGAAAAGGGTGACAACAGAAACTATAGCATCAAGGACAGAATTTCTTATACCCTCTAAAAAATACAAAACTTCCATTAGCTAAGCTCCTTTGTTTTATTATAGGCGGCTATTACCGCTTCCATTGTTGTGCTTCTGAATTTGCCCTTTTCAAGTGCGCGTACACCCTGAATTGTTGTGCCCCCTGGGGAGCATACCATATCCTTAAGCTCGGCAGGGCTTTTTCCTGTCTCAATTACTGTTTTTGCCGCGCCTGAAACAGTAGTTGCGGCGTAAAGCAGAGCTTTATCACGTGCAAGTCCGCAGGACACAGCGCCATCGGCAAGAGCCTCAATAAACAAATCTACAAAGGCAGGGCCACAGCCTGAAAGAGCCGCAGCAGCATCAATTTTGCCCTCCTCTATTTCATCAACAAGACCTGCAGGAGAAAGAGCATCAGCTACTTCGCCGAGTTCTGCCTTTGTAACATTTTCGTTTGCTGTATAGAGAATGACTCCTTCACCCACACCTGCAGCCGTATTAGGCATAATTCTGATAACCTTTACATTTTCCTTGCAAAGTCTTTCAATTGTCCATATATCCTTTCCTGCCGCCATACTTACTATAACGGTTTCGGGGTTTATGTAATCCCTTATAGAATCGAAAAGCGAGTCAAAACCCTGTGGCTTTATGCCAATAAAAAGGTATTTACTGTTAGCAACGGCATATTCAGCTGTAACCTGTGTTACTCCGCTATCTGCAACCCTATTTATTTTTTCTTCGTTACTGTCACAGACGCAAATTTCTTCTCCCCGAGCCTTTTTAAGCACAGTATCAAGAATAATACCGCCCATATTTCCAATTCCTATAAAGCCAAATTTGAAGTTCATTATCTCACCTCCCCATTTCCAATGATAACATACTTATATGTGTTCATTTCTTTAAGTCCCATAGGTCCTCTTGCGTGAAGACGCTGTGTAGAAATTCCTATTTCACAGCCAAGTCCGAACTCTCCACCGTCGGTAAATCGTGTGGAAGCATTTACATATACCGCCGCACTGTCTACGCGGGAGGTGAAATACTTTGCGTTATCCTCATTTTCTGTGATAATTGCCTCACTGTGCTGAGTTGAATGAAGGGCAATATGCTCTACCGCTTCCGCTACACTGTCCACTATCCTTACCGCCAGTATATAATCAAGATATTCGGTATCAAAGGCTTTTTCCCTTGCTTTTTCACCGTCTATAATTTTAGCGGCATTATCACAGAGAATTAATTTACACTTACTGCCTATTTTTTCCTTTAACAGTGGTAAAAATTCCTTTGCAACATTACTGTGAACAAGACAAACCTCTGCCGCGTTGCATACGGAGGGACGGCTCATTTTCGCATTTTCTACAATACTGAGTGCCTTTTCTATGTCTGCATATTCATCAACATAAATATGACAAATTCCCGTTCCTGTTTCAATACAGGGTACTGTCGCATTCTCAACACAGGCCCTTATAAGTCCTGCCCCTCCTCTTGGAATAAGGAGGTTGACTTTGCCTGTTGCTGTCATTAATTCCTGAGCCTGACTTCTGTCGGCAGAATCAGGCATATTAACAAGATTTTCACTAATTCCTGCTTTTTTAAGTCCCTCTTTCAGTGCTTTAATAATCGCCATAGAGGAATTAAAGGCTTCCTTACCGCCGCGAAGCACACAGACATTTCCGCTTTTTATAAGCAGTGCCGCCGCATCACTTGTTACATTCGGACGGCTTTCATAGATAACCGCAACAACACCTATGGGAACCGAAACCTTTTTAAGTATAAGTCCGTTATAAAGGGTGCGTTCTTCTAAAACTCTGCCCACAGGGTCAGGAAGCATTATAACATCAAGAATACCCTGTGCCATAGCCTCAATACGCTTTTCGTCAAGGTAAAGCCTGTCAGCCATAACACCGCCCTTGTATTCAGAAAGGTCTTTTTCGTTAGCCTTTAGTATTTCTTCCTTGTGGATTAAAAGGCTTTGAGCCATACATTCGAGCGCCGTATTCTTTTCCTCTGTTGTTAAATTAGCAGCAACGGGCTTTAATTTTACGGCAACCTCTAATATTTCTTTTACATTCATTTTATTTCCCTCTAAAATATGTTCCTACTGCTTTACCGTCAAAAATATCATAAAGCACAGCTGCGTCAGTGCCGTTTGCTATAATCATATCAATACCCGACTTTGTGCAAAGCTGGGCAGCGTGTATTTTAGTAATCATACCGCCTGTGCCAAGCTCACTGCCTTTACCTCCAGCCAGAGCAATTATCTTTTCATCAATAGCCTTTACCTCTTTAATAAGAGTTGCGTTTTTGTCGGTTTTCGGGTCAGCAGTGTAAAGTCCGTCAATATCAGAAAGCAGTATAAGAAGGTCGGCAGAAGCACCCACAGCCGTCATAGCCGACAGGGTATCGTTATCCCCTACCTTAATTTCGCTTGTAGCAATGGTATCGTTTTCGTTTACTACAGGAAGTACACCCAATGCTAAAAGACGGTCAAGGGTATTACGGAAATTTTCATATCTGTCCGAATGAGAAAAATCGTCCCCTGTCATAAGGATTTGTGCAACGGTATGATTGTGCTCGGAGAAAAGCTTATCGTAAACATACATAAGCTCACACTGTCCCACAGCGGCAGCAGCCTGTTTTGTAGGTATATCCTTGGGTTTTTCCTTAAGCCCTAATTTTCCTACACCCATACCTATTGCGCCTGAGGAAACAAGTATTATTTCATTCCCTGCATTTTTAAGGTCAGCTATGACCTTACAGAGATTTTCAATACCTCTTATATTAAGATTTCCGTTACCGTATGTAAGAGTAGATGTACCTACCTTTATTACTGTTCTCATTTTATCACCTTAAATGCTTTGGCTTAGAAAAGCAGTAGCAAGAGTACTACTGCTTGTCTTTTACTATTTCAAAAATCCGTTTACTATTTGCTCTTCGCAAGCCTTCCACTTGAGGGGAAGGGGGACCGCTTGCGGTGGATGAGGTGTAGTAAAAATCATACAATCTTACATCCATCATTCAACGGCTTTTATCATTTTATACTCAGCTTCTTTTATCACCATTTGTTTAGTGTCGAAAACTCCTAAAAGCTGAACACGGTCACCCGTAAGCAACCTATTGTGATTATCATCTTTCATAATAACTCTCATTTTATTATTATCACTTATTAAGCTGAGTATATCTTTAAAGTCTCCCCTTTTAAAATCGACTCTGATTTTCACGCTACCCTTTTCAATAGTATCTATACCACTATAAATATCTCATTCATTTCGCTTCTTATAACATAAAAATCAACCATATTTACTAATACATATTGCGGGTTATCATTATTACTGCTTGTTCTTATCATCAGAGAATTTATATTGTCGAATTCGCCCCAATCTTGTAAATTGGTCCGGTCTATATGACTTTTACCTGACTCAGTCGATTGCTCTATTGTCTCATTGTCAATATATGTTGTGTCGCCGGCTTGACAACCGGAAAAAGTAAACATAACAATTGCAACTATTATAAAACATATTACTTTCATTAACATAATCCTTAAGTCTTCTGTATATTTCAACTGCTTTATATTTTATTTGTATATACCATAGTAACGGTTGCAAGCAACCTACACCTCATCAGTCACTTCGTGACAGCTTCTCCTCTAGGAGAAGCCTTTATTTTAAAAATCCGTTTACTATTTGCTCTTCTGCTTCCTTTTCACTAAGTCCCAGAGTCATCAGCTTCATAAGCTGTTCCCCTGCAATTTTACCTATTGCGGCTTCGTGAATAAGCTGAGCATCAATATGGTTTGCCGTAACCTCAGGTATAGCGCTGACAGAAGAGTTATCCATAATAATAGCATCACACTCTGTATGGCTCATACATTTTGCGTTGCCGTTTACCTCGGACCTGAATACCTGATAGGAATTATCCTTTGCAACAGAACGGGAAACAAGATGGGCAGAGCTATCCTCACCGTCAAGATTAACAATAAAGTTGGTTTCTGCCTTCTGGCTTCCGTGTGTCATTATTTTTTCTCTGACCACAAGAGAAGCGCCCTCTTTAAGCACTGCAGAGGTATCGCGTATGGTGGAATCTATACCCTTTATCTGAGTTGTTTCCATTTCCATACTGCCGCCCTCGTCAATTTCGATAACGGTGGTGGGGTTCATAACATTTTGTCCATTTCCGTCCCCTACTCCGTAATGCTTCTCAACATAGCGAAGACGGGCATTTTTACCGATATGGAAGGTGTGTATTCCGTCGTGGGAGGACTCACCATCCCCTGTATTGTGTATACCACAGCCTGCTATAACCAGAACATCACTGTCCTCACCGATATAAAAATCGTTATAAACAAGGTCTTTAAGTCCCGACTGGCTTATAACCACAGGAATATGAACACTTTCATTCTTTGTCCCCGCTTTTATGATAATATCTATACCCGGCTTGTCCTCTTTGGATATAATCTGAATGTTTTCGGTACAGTTTCGCCCTGCTGCCTCACCGTTTGCGCGGATATTATATGCGCCGCTGGGGATAGAATGTAGGTCGGCAACCTCGCTGAGTAAATTTTTCTGTAATGCGTCCATAGGCTACCTCCTTAAAGCTTATCGCTAAGTGCTTTGCACACAGAACCGCTGGCACCCAGAAGCTCAGGCAGAATTTCATCCTTGCTTCCGCTTTTAGAAACGGTTCCATCGGCAATAACAATAACTCTGTCGGCAATATTTAAAATTCTTTCCTGATGAGAAATAATCATAATAGAGCCGCCGATTTTATCTCTCATTTTTTCAAAAACCTTAATAAGATTATTAAAGCTCCACAGGTCAATACCAGCCTCAGGCTCGTCAAAAATTGAAAGGTTAGTACCTCTTGCCATAACGGTGGCAATTTCAATTCTTTTAAGCTCACCGCCCGAAAGACTTGCGTTGATTTCCCTGTTTATATAATCCTTTGCACAAAGACCTACCTCAGACAAATAACCACAGGCTTCGCTGACAGAAATGTCCTTGCCCTTTGCTATGCTTATAAGGTCTTTTACGGTAATACCCTTAAAGCGTACAGGCTGCTGAAAAGCAAAGCTAATACCCTTTTTTGCACGCTCTGTTATAGAGAGGTTTGTTATATCCTCTCCATTATATAGAATCTGTCCGCGAGTGGCAGTATAAATGCCCGCAATTATTTTTGCAAGGGTAGACTTACCGCCACCATTGGGACCTGTAAGGGCAACAAAGCCTTCGTCTATTTTTAAATTTATATCATTTAGTATTGTCTTATTTACACCGTCTTCTTCTACATCAAAGCCGATGTTTTTTAGTTCTAACATAAAAATCTCCGTTTAAACTTTATTTATTAGCCTTATACCTCTTCGCTGAGAACAAATTTTTTCTCATACTCTGCAAAATGGGAAACAAACTCTGCATTATCCCCAGTTTTGATAGCGCGCAGATATTTATGAGCATCAAGCTTTTTGAACTGAAGCTGAACAGTATAAACAGCTATATTTGAACAATGGTCGGAAACACGCTCGTAATTATTAAGCAAATCAGACAGTATGAAGCCAAGCTCAACAGTACAGTCGCCCTTCTGAACACGCACAATGTGACGTGCCTGAATCTGAGCGCGAAGAGCATCAATAACCTGTTCAAGAGGTTCAACAAGACTTGCTGTTTCAATGTTGTCGTGAATAAATGATTTTGTTGTTATTTCAACTATTTCCACAAGCGCAGAGGTAATAACCTTGATTTCCTCCTTAGCATTAGGCGAAAACTCGATTTTCTTTTCATAAAGCTCCTGAGCAACCGTTGCAATATTTTCAGCGTGGTCACCGATTCTTTCAAGGTCACCGATAGTATGCAACATTCTGCCAATTATATGACTTTCTTTTCCGCTTAAATTCTTTGCGGAAAGACGCACAAGGAAGGTACCAAGCTTGTCCTCATATTTATCGGTAAGCGTTTCAAGCTCTCTGATTTCCTCATACAGCTCATCACTGTAATTATCAATAGCATATATAGCCTTTTCAATTGACTGACGGGAGTACTCTGCCATTTCATTTGCCAGATTCTTACATTCGTCAATAGCAAGTCCTGGAGTAAGGAGAAGTCTTTCGTCAAGAAATACAGTTTTCTCCTTACCTTCCTTTTTATCGGGAACAATCCACATAACAAACTTAACGAGAAGCTTATAGGTAAGGCCCATAATAATACTGATAGAAACATTAAATACAGTGTGTATAATAGAAACTGCAAAAGGCGTAACGACAGTAAGCAGGGCGCCTTTTATGAAAGGAGAAAGTACAGTCATAAGTATCATTGTTATAACAGAACCCACAGTGTTTACATAAAGGTGAACAACAACCACACGTTTAGCATTTTTGTTTGTTCCTATTGAAGAAATAAGAGCAGTTACACAGGTACCGATGTTTGCGCCAAGCACCATAGGAATTGCCATTTCATAGTTAATAAGACCTGTAAGAGTAAGGGTTTGTACAATACCCACAGTAGCAGCAGAGGACTGAACAACCCCTGTAAACAGTGTTGAAACAAGGAGCGCTATAAAGGGATTGCTTAAAATATCAATAAAGCGTTCAAAGCCGCTCATATTCTTTATAGCATCTACCGAGCTGCTCATAAACTCCATACCGTACATAAGTATTGCAAAGCCGAGAAGTATGGTACCAAGCTGTTTATGCTTACTCTTTTTTGCAAGCATAAACACAACAATTCCTATAAAGGCAGCTATAGGTGACAGATAATCGGGGCTGAGCAGCATAATAAGGCTGAAGCCATCGCCCTTAACTCCCATTAACGATAAAATCCACGCTGTAAAGGTAGTTCCTACATTAGAGCCAAGAATTGCGGCTATGGTCTGAGTAAAATCCATAATACCTGAGTTTACAAGACCAACAAGCATAACAGTCATTGCAGAAGAGGACTGCATAGCTATAGTTATTCCTGCGCCCAGCAAAAAGCCCATAAGCGGCTTTGAGGTCACCTTTTTAAGCGTTGTTTCAAGCTTACCGCCTGCCATTTTTTCAAGACTTCCCGACATAGTATTCATACCGAAAAGGAAGAAAGCAAGACCTGCAAGCATCATTAACACTGAACTTAGAATCATCTCCAAAATCTCCTTTTTAAGTGCTAACTAAAATTGAATTTTGCTTTCGATATAGTCCTTAACCTCGCCAATAGGCATACGCACAGATTCCATTGTATCTCTGTCACGAACGGTTACACAGCCGTCGTTTTCAGAATCGAAGTCATATACTACACAGAAGGGAGTACCGATTTCGTCCTGTCTTGCATAACGCTTACCTATTGAGCCTGCATCGTCATAATCTGCCATAAAGTATTTTGCCAAATCACTATAGATTTCCTGCGCCTTTTCACTGAGTTTTTTAGAGAGAGGAAGCACAGCGCACTTAATAGGAGCAAGAGCAGGATGGAAGTGAAGCACAGTTCTTACCTCACCGTTATCCTTAGCCTCTTCGTCATAAGCGTTGCAAAGGAAAGCGAGAGTAACTCTGTCTGCACCAAGAGACGGCTCAACAACATAAGGAATATACTTCTCATTAGCTTCCTGATCAAAATACTCAAGATTTTCGCCGCTGTGGTTAGCGTGCTGAGTAAGGTCATAATCTGTTCTGTCGGCAATACCCCAAAGCTCACCCCAACCGAACGGGAAGAGGAATTCAAAGTCGGTAGTTGCTTTAGAATAGAAGGAAAGTTCCTCGGGGTCGTGGTCGCGAAGACGAAGACTTTCCTCCTCCATACCTAAATCAAGGAGCCACTTTTTACAGAAGGAACGCCAGTAGGTAAACCACTCAAGGTCGGTACCTGGCTTACAGAAGAATTCAAGCTCCATCTGCTCAAACTCGCGGGTACGGAAGGTAAAGTTACCTGGAGTAATTTCGTTACGGAAGGATTTACCCACCTGACAAACACCGAAGGGAACCTTCTTTCTGCTGGTGCGGCAGATATTTTTGAAGTTTACAAAAATGCCCTGTGCAGTTTCGGGACGAAGATACAGAGTAGAGGTAGTGTCCTCTGTTACGCCCTGAAATGTCTTGAACATAAGATTAAACTTTCTTATATCTGTATAATCCATAGAGCCACAGGAGGGACAGGCAATATGATTCTCTCTGATATAGTTCATCATTTCCTCGTCAGACCAACCCGCAGGGTTAATGTCCAGGTTATTTTCAGCAGCATAATCCTCAATAAGCTTATCGGCTCTGTGGCGGCTCTTACACTGCTTACAATCCATTAACGGATCTGAAAATCCGCCAAGATGTCCTGAGGCAACCCATGTTTCAGGGTTCATAAGTATAGCGGAATCAAGACCGACATTAAGTGGAGATTCCTGAACGAATTTCTTCCACCAAGCCTTTTTCACATTGTTCTTGAGTTCGACTCCCAATGGTCCGTAATCCCAGGAGTTTGCAAGACCTCCGTAAATTTCACTTCCGGGATAAACAAAGCCTCTGCCTTTAGCAAGACTTACTACCTTTTCCATAGTTTTTTCTGTTGCTTTCATTTTTATACCTCTTTCTGAATAACGCGATAAATTAAGCGCATAATATTTCATTATATACTCTTATATTTTACTATCAATACTAAATATTGTCAACTCATTCTTGACTTATAGAGACAAATAAGTTATACTTTTTAAAGAAAACCTAAGGAGGAGTAGTTTTATGCCAGGAATTTTAAAATTACATGATTTAGACTTTAACGAATTCATCAAAGCACTTGATTCCTGCAAGGGTGATGTGTTCTTAGAGACTAAGGAAGGTGACATACTTAATCTCAAATCAAAGCTATGTCAGATAATGGGTATTGCCAATATTTTAAAGAACGCAACCGTAACCGAAGCTGTTATACGCTGCACAAACCCTGAAGATGAAACACTGCTTTTCCGTTTCAATCTTTACGGCGAGATTCCCGATGAATCAAATAATTAAAACTGGAGTTGTTATACTGTGGCTGATTTTTTAACATATAAGGGTAAGCCCCTTGTAAGAAAAGGAAATACCGTTTACTTTGGAAATATGAGCGACACATATATTGTTCGCCTTACTATCCTTTCAAAAGAAAATGATATTGCTGATGCAATCAAAATTGAGCTTATGCTTAGTGATACAGGTCTTAAGGAAAAGGACCGTATTAAAAAGACCAGCGAGAAGCATGGCTTTTATGAAGCCCTTGACCTTGCTTCTATCTGGCTTGAGAGAAATAAATAATTCTGATAAGGCAAAGGGGCTGTCTCACTAAGGTAAAGTGAGACAGCCCCCTTCAGTTTTATCAAATTATTGAATAGAAATATTCAGCAGACTGCTTAGCACTTGCAAGGCTGTCGCCGTTTGGTGCATTATCCTGCTCATAGCAAAGGTCTTCCACACCATAAGCCTCGGCTGCCTTTATAACATCCTTAAAGTTGATGTTACCGCTTCCAAGCTCTGTTATACTGCCGCCGCTCTTACCGAAGGGAACAACATAATCCTTAAGGTGAAGAATTTTAACTCTGCCCTCAAGTCTACCCAGCCATTCAAGAATACTTACGCCGCCTGTCTGGAGCCAGTATGTATCAAGCACAAAGGAAATATTTTTCTTATTAGCTCACGAACCAAAATATCCATAATTGTTTCATTACCGATTTTTGAAAACTCGCGGTCATGATGATGATATGTAAAGTTAAGACCATATTTTTCAAACTGCTCGGCAATCTTATTTGCCTGTTCAATAAAATCGGTTACGCTCTTAGACGAAAAATCAGGCGACCAAAGACCAGGCATTGTCTCAGGACTGAAATCATCCTCCTCGGTTATGCCGTACTGAGCATATTTTTCGCTATTATCGTATTCGTTGTCACTGGTATTCATAGCGTGTACAAAGCACCATTTTTCAGCATCAATATGCGGTTTATCGAATTCATCGTGCCAGACAAGCTGTCTGCCCATTTTTTCATAAGGGAATCCACCCTAGGGTAGAGCGAATAATCCGAACCCGCCTCAAAGTGGCTTATTTCGGCGCTTTTTACCCATTCCATTCTTGTAAGGCGTCAGCCTTACTGCGCCCGTATTGAATAAAAATCACTCAAAATCTTCTCTCTTTGAGGTCGAAGATTTTAAAAAGAGCGGATTTTTGTTCAGACGAGGCGCAAAACGCAGTTAATCCTGGCTGATTAACGAGTATTTCAACAAAGTATGAGC
>JBGUVH010000058.1:0-3321 GCA_045134215.1 Acutalibacteraceae bacterium | reverse complement strand
GTGGTAACTGTGGTGAGAAATATTATGGAACCGAAAATTATGGGAAAACAGGTGGGACTGCATCCTGTTGTTACTCTTTTGTCTATGGTTTTGGGGCTTAAAATATTTGGGTTTGCAGGACTTTTTGCATTGCCGCTTATTGTAACTGTGGGATACCATTATATGCTCAGCAAAGTAACAGAAAATATTTGAAAGCATAGTATGTAATGTATTGCAGAGGCTTTGCAATACAAGGCGGTCAGAAATAAAATGAATGAATATATTATTGCTACAGGAACGGTGACAAATGCTATAAAAGGCAGAGAAACTCTGAAAAGAAAAGGTATTTTTGCTGAAATAGAGAGAATGAAAGCAACGGAAAAACAATACGGCTGCGGCTATTCTATAGCAGTTCGCGGTGATATAAAAGAAATTGAGTTATTATTAAAACAGGCAAATGTGAAAATATTAAAGATTTTACCAAGGTGAAGCACAGGTTTTACAGCCTGTGCTTTTTTGAAAGAAGGTGAAAAATATTGATATATTTTGATAATGCCGCCACATCTTGTCCAAAGCCTTTATGTGTTGTAAATGCTGTAAAAAAAGCTCTTGAAAACTACAGCGCAAATCCCGGCAGAAGCGGTCATGGCTCGTCTATAAAAGTAGCTGAAAAAATATACGGTGTCAGAGAAAAGGTGGCTGAATTTTTCGGCTGTGACAACCCTGAAAATGTGGTCTTTACAGCTAATTGTACCGAGGCTGTAAATTTTGTGCTTAAGGGAGTGCTAAATTTTGGGGAGCATCTGATTATTTCGAATCTTGAGCATAATGCTGTTGCCCGTCCCGCCTATAAGCTTGAAGGCAGAGGGGTCGGACTTAGTGTTTTTGATGCCTTTGCAAAGGATATTGAGACGGAAATAGAACGCCATATAACGCCCAGAACAAAAATGCTTTTCTGCCTTCACGCTTCTAATGTCTGCGGAAAGATATTGCCTATTGAGAAAATCGGAAAACTGTGTAAAAAAAGAGGAATTCTTTTCGGTGTTGACGCGGCACAGAGTGCGGGTGTATTGCCCATTGATATGAAAAAATGCGGCATAGATTTTTTGTGTGTAGCTGCTCATAAAGGACTATTTGCGCCTATGGGAACAGGGATTTTAATAGCTTCATCTCCCATTACAGAAACGATTCTTGAAGGTGGCACAGGCAGTAATTCTGCAAGTCTTGAACAGGGAACAGATATGCCCGAAATGCTGGAAAGCGGAACGGTGAATGTTCCCGGAATATTCGGTATTTGTGCAGGTATAGATTTTGTTAAAAAACGCGGAATTGATAACATCAGAGAGCATGAAAAAAAGCTGTGTGAAAGGCTTTGCAGAAGTCTTTACGGACAAAAGGGAATACGGGTTATCGGCTTTGAGGGGGAAAGCAGTGTTCCTGTGCTTTCTTTTCTTGTTGACGGTATGGACAGTAATGAGGTTGCAGCTTTTTTAAGCAATAAAAATATAGCGGTCAGAGCAGGACTTCATTGTTCTCCTTTAGCCCACAAAACTCTTGGTACTGAAAAAACAGGAACAGTACGTTTTGCTCCTGGAATTATGTCGGATGAAAGACAGGTGGACTACCTTTGTACCACGCTTTCTGAAATGATGCGGAAAAAGTATTAAATTATTGTTAAAAATTGTGAAAAACCTATTGAATAAGAAAAAATATTATGTTAATATAATATAGAAATATGAAAATGTAAAGGAATGATGGTGTGGCTGAGTTTATTAACGGAATATATACGCTGTGGAATCAAATTATTTACGCAGTGCTGCATATTTCGATTTTTGATGTTCTGGATATTATAATTATTGCCTACATCATTTCAAAGGCGATACATTTTCTCAGAGAAAGTCGCGGCGGACAGCTTGTCAAGGGTCTGCTTATTCTTGTGGCGGCTTACACAATTTCTATATGGTTTGACCTTGTTACTGTTCGTTGGCTTCTTACCAAGGTTATGGATTGGGGTCTTATTGCTCTTGCTATTATTTTCCAGCCTGAATTAAGACGCGCTCTTGAGAGAATAGGCAGAAGTAAAATCGGTCAGTTCGGACATAGCTACACTACTGATGCCGAAACGCTCAAAGCCTCTATTGACAGCATTTGCACTGCTGTACAGAGTATGCATGACCAGAAAATCGGAGCGCTTATTGTTTTCGAGAGAACAACCTCACTTGGTGATATTATAAACACAGGAACACTTATTAACGCTGATGCTTCCTCACAGATGGTAGGAAATGTGTTTTATCCCAAATCACCTTTGCATGATGGCGCACTTGTTATCCGTGACGGTCGTCTTCTTGCCGCAGGCTGTATTCTTCCTCTTACGGCTAATCCTAACCTAAGCTCACAGCTCGGCACACGCCACCGCGCAGCTATCGGAATAAGCGAGGTTTCTGATGCTGTTGTTCTTGTTGTTTCTGAAGAAACAGGCAAGATTTCTCTTGTTCAGAACGGAGCTATTGAACGCGGTTTTGACCAGATAAGGCTCAGGGAAGAGCTTTACCGTTTGATAATACAAAGCGAGGAAACAGGAGAAAATGACGGAATAATAAATAAAATCAAGAATGTTATTGACCGTATAAAGCCTGCAAAGAAAAGCGAAGGAGAGAATAAGTAATGGATAAAATCAAAAACTTTTCCCTCAGTAAGCTTTTTTCCAACCGCAGATTTACCGCTGTGTTTTCCCTTATAGCAGCCTTTATTGCTTGGTTGGTTATAACTGTTAATCAGACAGAAACCCGTACCTCCACCTTTGCAAACATCACAATAAATTTAGGTATTGAGGATAGCTTTGCAGGAAATATGGGACTTGAAGTGGTTTCAGATGATTATATCAAAACGGTTAATGTGACTGTGGACGGACCTAACTATATTGTCAGCAGTATTAAACCCTCGGATATTCTCATCAATGCTGATTTAAGCGCTGTTACTGCACCTGGTGAGTATAATATTCCCCTTGTGCCTCAGTCGGCAAGCGGTGCTTCGGGATTTACATTTGTGGAGGTAAGCCCTAAAAGTGTGAAGCTCACCTTTGATTATGTAGATACAAAGGAATTTGATGTAGTAGCAAGAGCCGACAAGGTTATTGCTTCAAAGGGACTCTATAAGGATACGCCTATGCTTAATTATGTGGGCGACAGCAAGAAGCTTACTATCACGGGACCAAGAGGAAAAATGAACCTTATTGACAGAGTAGAGGTAATCGTTGACGAGGAAGCTGAAATAAGCGCGAGTCAGACTTACGATGCCAATATTGTTATTTACGATAAGGAAGGAAATGCAATAGATAACAGC
>JBGUVH010000057.1:0-4660 GCA_045134215.1 Acutalibacteraceae bacterium | reverse complement strand
TCCACTTTATAAGCTTTTTAAAGGAATAAAATATAACTGCCGTCAGTCCGATAGGAATAAAGAAAAGAAGATTTATCCCTTGCGCGTTTATCTGCTGGGAATCCTCAAATACACGAAGATATATAAGCAGAACAGCGCCGCCTCCCAGCCCCATTCCACCGATAACTCCCGAAAGAAACCCTGCAATAAGCTTTATAAACTCCATTATTTAATCAGCATCCTTATTCCTGCCCATATCATAAAACCGCCGAATATTATTTTAAGATATTTGGGTGAAATCTTTTTAAGCAGCAATGTGGCAACTACAGAGCCTACCACTCCTGCAGGCATAAAGCCCACCGCATCGGTCAGACGGACATCCCCATTAATCAGATAAATAACCGAGCTGACTACCGATATAGGAAGAATTACCGCCACCGCATTTGCGTGAGCCTCTTTCTGCTCCATTCCGCTATTTCTGAGCAGAGGAACCGCCACCATACCGCCGCCTGCCCCTAACATACCGTTGACAATACCTATAACAATACCCGATAAAGAAATTTTAAATGTTCTTTTCATTTTTTCACCTTCAAAAATAGTTTATCCAGATATTGCACAAACAAAATACTTTTACCTTGGTTATTTTTACAAAAATAAATTAATTTCCAATTTTTGTCATAAAACCGCGATTCATATAGTTTTAACAAAAACAGGTTGTGCAGAAAATTCTGTACAACCTGTTATAATATTGTTTTAAGCTCATTGAGATTTTTTACGGTATAGGTTGCCTGACTGCAGTGCTGTCCCAAAAAACAGCTGTCAATTCCTACATTTATGGCTCCCTTAATATCCGAGGTAGGCGAATCTCCAATAACAAGAATTTTGCTTTTGTCCTTTTCCTCTATCTCTTCAAACACCTTATCAAAAAAAGCGGCTTCAGGCTTTGGGTCACCGATTTCCTGAGAAATAAACAGGTGAGATATATAGTTATCTATTCCCGAAAGCCCTATTCTTCCTCTCTGACAAGAAGGTATACCATTAGTAATTACCGCAAGGGTATAGCCTTTTTCCTTACAGTAGGAAAGAATTTCATCACAGTAGGGCATTTTTATAACACAGCTTGAAAGCTTTTTAAGATAACCGCTTGACAGCGCTTCAGGATTCAGCACTATCTTTTTTTCAGCCGCAAAGGTTTCAAACCTTCCTGTATAAATCTGCTCTGCCTTGATTTCTCCCCGTTCAAACGCCTTCCAATACATATCGTTAATTTCGCTGTATCGTTTCACTGCAGCATCGTCACTGGGCAAACCGTTCTCATTAAACAGCTTTTGTATACAGACATATTCCGACCTTGTAAAATCAAGCAGTGTATTATCAAGGTCAAAAAGCAGAGTAGTATATTTACTCATCGTTATTTTTTATCCTCATAGAGTATTCGATAGCAGCCTTCTGAGCAGGGGTGACATATACAGTCTGAGCTGTGCGATAGTCGGGGAATTCAGGGTTTGGTAGCATCATTGTGACAGGCACAAGCCCTACAGGAATGTTTACTGCATTATTTACAGAAGGAATCACAGTGGGCTGATGCGCCATTTCAAACTTAGTTCCGCAGTTTTTGCAGTAGATAAATCTATCTTCGTTTTCGGTTTTACAAATTCTACAAATTTTCATAAACAACCGCCTTTACAATATAAACGAGGCAATAATATTGGGTAAATACTGAACAATCGCGAAGGCGATAAAAACGCCCCATATACTAAAACCGCCTTTTTTGCGGTAAAGAGCATATTTCTCTTCGTCGTTAAGATTCATAGCCCGTATTTCGCTCATTGTATTTATTACATGCTTATAATAAAGCTTATTAGCAAAAAGTCCGCTGATAATTCTTGTAATTCCGTAAATCAGGCTACCTACTGCAGCAAGATTAAAAGCGCCCATAATATCCGGAACCCCTGCATACACCGCATCGGCAAGCTCCTTATAGCTCTCATATCCCATCTGCTCAATAGCAAGGGAAAGGGGAAGAAGTAAAAGCACAGCCGCAACCTCAAAGGCACCAGCAATAAGCGCTTCCTTATACATTTTTCGGGAGGCGAATTTTGCCGCAGGAAAGAAAAGTCCCCAAAGGGAAAAGCCAAGCTTTGCGCCCTTTTTAATTGACAAAAATTTGGGTATGGTACGGTTTGTTCCTGCGCCCACAAAGTTTTTAACCTCATTGGCAGTATGACCGTCACCTAAATCCTCGTTTTTATCCACACCGCCAAGAAAATCCATACCCATTATCACATTTCTGGAATATCCGTTAGGTGTCATACACTGAGGACATTGCTTTTCCTTAATATCATATCGGTTATGACAGTAGGAGCATTCCACCAGCATTTTAGGACCTTCATCGTTTTTTTCCTTTTCTTCGGTTTTCGCTTTCTCTTCTGCCATACGCTTTTTCACAAGGTCATACTGATTTTCGGTGCCGTGAAAGGCTTCCATTCCGCACTTACCCGCGTTTACAAAGCACTCCCTGTGATGAGGAGCGCCGCAAACGGCACACACTGCTATATCATCCTCACTAAACAAATATGCGTGACAGATAGGACAGCTTTGTCCTTTAATTTCCAAACTCATTTCTATATTCCTTTGCAAATCGGAAAATCATTTCAAAATATTCTTTTCCGTAATTATGAAATTCTCCGTTATCAACCATTTCTCTGAACTCATCCTCGGTAACCCATCTAGCCTGAGCAACCTCACTGGACTGAAGCATCAGGGCAGAAATATCCGCGTTACTTTTGGTAAACCAGACATCCACGAAGGAATTTCTTTTTTTGATACGCGCCATTTTTTTACAAAAGCGCTGTGTACAGTTGATTCCAAGCTCTTCGAGCAGTTCGCGCTGAGCAGCACAAAAAGAAGTCTCCCCCGATATGGCAGAGCCGCCTGTTGCCGCCCACTCCCCAGGCATAAGCTTTTTGTCCTTACTTCTTTGTTGAATAAGAAATTTTCCCTCATCCGATACCACCCATATATGAACAACGAGGTGGTATTCTCCGGGACGCATAAAATACTTTCCGCGAACAGCCGTTTTTCCGGTAGCCTTACCGTCGGAATCCAAAATATCCCATTTTTCCATTTTTGGCTTTTCCTTTACTTTTATTGCAGGGCCTTTAACCTGCTTACTATTAATCTATTATATTATACCAAAACTTTCTATGCTCTTCAACTCTTTTTGCATCAGTTTTAAAAATTTTTACATAACACTTGTAAAATATTAAAAAATAGTATATAATATTAAATCGAAATGTATCCGCGTGTGCGAATGGGCGGGTCCTGTGCGACGGAATGCCGTGAACCATGTCAGGCGGGGAACCGAGCAGCATTAAGTGGATTTTTCCGTGCGCCGCAGTAAATCGGTCCATTCGTACACTCGGATACATTTTTTACTTTAGCCACAGCAAAAAATACTTGTACCAAAATCTGATTCAAGTTTGAATGCTTTAGCTACTTGCAGGGAGGGGATTTTTTTGGCATATCAGGCACTGTACCGTAAGTACCGTCCTGTCACTTTTTCCGATGTTGTGGGACAGGAGCATATTACCGAAACCCTTAAAAATCAGTTAAGCTCAGGTAAAATTTTCCACGCCTATCTTTTTACAGGAACAAGAGGTACGGGTAAAACCACCTGTGCAAAAATACTCTCAAGGGCTGTTAACTGTCTGTCTTCTGTGAACGGCGACCCCTGTGGTCAATGTGATGCCTGCAAGGGTATTATTGAGGGTGAAAATACCGATATTGCCGAAATCGACGCCGCTTCCAACAACGGTGTTGATGACATCAGAAGCCTCAGGGATCAGGTTAATTTTGCACCTGCAAATTCCAAATACAGAATATATATAATCGACGAGGTTCACATGCTTTCTGACAGCGCCTTTAACGCGTTGCTGAAAACACTTGAAGAACCCCCTGCCCATATTATTTTCATACTTGCAACCACCGAGGTACACAAGCTTCCCGCCACCATTCTTTCCCGTTGTCAGCGCTTTGATTTTCATCGCATTGACAGTTCGGTAATAGCAGACAGACTTAAGTATGTAGCAGAAAAAGAGGGTCTTACAATTACCGACGGCGCAGCTACCCTTATTGCCTCTGCCGCAGACGGCGGTATGCGTGATGCGCTCAGCCTTCTTGACCTTTGCGTTTCAAGCGGAAAGGTTATTGACGAGGAAACCGTTTCGGTTGCCTGCGGTATGGCAGGACAGGATTATCTTTGCAATTTAAGCGAGGCTGTAAAAAACAGGGATACCTCTGCTGCTCTTACCCTTCTTGACGAAATACATAATTCGTCTATTGATATGCTTCGTCTGTTAAACGAGCTTACCCGTCACTACCGTGACCTTATGATAGTTAAAACTGTAAACGGTGATAAAAAGCCTATTATCTGCTCACCCGACCACTTGAATGCCCTTATAAAACAGGCTGAAAGCTATCCTCTCAGGGATATTATGTGGTCGCTTAAGGTGCTTCAGGAGGTCTTCCCTGCTATGCAGACAGGAAACCGCCGTCTTCAGATGGAAATGACACTTATCCGCCTTTGCTCTAAGGATGACAGCAGTACAACCTCTGCCGATTTACTCCGCAGAATTATTTCACTTGAAGATGCTGTTTCATCGGGAAAAATCACAGCCAT
>JBGUVH010000056.1:0-3418 GCA_045134215.1 Acutalibacteraceae bacterium | reverse complement strand
CTTCATCACCGATATAACGGATTTTACCTTCCTTAACTGCAGTATCAAAATCAGTCGATTTAACACCTTCGAAAATATCGACCTTATTCATAATTGAAAGCACATAATTACTTGCTTCAAGATTTAATTGGCAACCGTCACTTCCGTATGCTTTATAGCCGTTATATTTAGCAGGATTATGACTTGCGGTAATAACAACACCGGCATCGCAACCGAAATAACGAACAGCATAAGAGAGCATAGGAGTAGGCATAAGCTCCTTATAAATATAAACCTTAATTCCGTTGGCAGCAAGAATAGATGCTGCTGTACGCGCGAATACATCGGATTTAATTCTGCTGTCATACGCAATTGCAACGCTACCGTTTTTATTTACTGAGTTTACGTATTCGCTCAGTCCCTGTGTAGCTTTGGAAACGGTATACACATTCATTCTGTTTGTACCTGCGCCGATTTCTCCGCGAAGGCCGCCTGTACCGAATTCCAAATCCTTGTAAAATCTGTCTGAGATAGCTTCACTGTCATCCTTTATGGACAAAAGCTCAGCTTTTATGTCGGGGTCCTTGGTTGCTTTCTCAAGCCAGAGATTGTATTTTTCGTTAATCATTGTTTTTCTCCTTTCGGTGTGTATTTAATACACATATATACATATATAATAATATAATTTTCAGTAAATTATGTCAATAGAAATTAAAGAAAAATAAAGCTATAATTATTATGTTGACAAATAAAAAATAGTGTGATAGAATATCTGCAATAAGAGATAGAGGCGCGGTAAGTTATCAGTAGTCTGAAGTTTAATGCCCGACGGGGAAATGCTTTAGTTGAAAGGAACTGCCGCCGAAGATGACCTTTGGTGAAAGGAATTCTGGTAGTGCGAAATAAGATTTGTACTACTGTCGCAGTTATTCTGCGGAGTGCTATCGAAACCGGAATAATACATCACTGCGGTGATGCTTCTGATTTTGATAGCCGATTTGTCGGCTATTTTTTATTGTAAAATTACTTGGAGGTAAATATAATGAAAAAAACAGTATTTACAGGTATTGCAACTGCAATAATTACACCGCTTAATAAAGACGGTATTGATTATGAGGCTTTTGGAAGGCTTATTGATTGGCAGATAGATGAAGGAGTAAACGCTCTTGTAGTTTGCGGTACTACAGGTGAAGGCTCTACTCTTACAGATGAAGAGCATAGAGCTGCTATTGATTTTTCTGTAAAGAGAGTTAACGGTAGAATACCTGTTATTGCAGGAACTGGCTCAAATGATACTGCATACGCAATTGAGCTTACAAAACACGCCTGTGAATGTGGTGTTGACGGTGTTTTGGTTGTTACCCCTTATTATAATAAGGCTACACAGAAGGGTCTTATTGAAATGTTTACTGCAATTGCTGATGTTTCCACAGCTCCTGTTATTCTTTATAATGTTCCTTCTAGAACAGGATGTAATATTGAGCCGAAAACTGCCGCTATTCTTGCTGACCATCCCAACATTGTGGGTATAAAAGAGGCATCGGGTAATATTTCCCAGATAGCTGAAACAATTCACCTTGTTGGTGATAAAATGGATGTATATTCAGGAAATGATGATCAGATAGTTCCTATATTGTCTCTTGGTGGAAAGGGCTGCATTTCTGTGCTTTCAAATCCTCTTCCCAAAAAGAGTGTTGAAATCTGCGATAAATTCTTTGCAGGGGATATAAAGGGTGCCGCAAGTCTTCAGCTTGAGCTTTTACCGCTTATTAATGCACTTTTCTGTGAGGTTAATCCCATACCTGTTAAGTCTGCTATGGCAATGATGGGCTATTGCGATGAATTCGTTCGTTCTCCTCTTACCGTTATGGAGGATACACACCGTGCTATGCTTATTGATGAAATGAAAAAGCAGGGTATTTCTATTAAGCTTTAAGGAAAGGGACTTGTATGTTAAGTAAAAATATTACTGTGGCGAAAAACGGTACTCTCGAATTTGCAGGGTACAACACAGTAGAACTTGCTAAAAAATATTCGACCCCTCTTTATCTTATGGATGAAGAAATGATAAGGAATAGAATAAGAGTATATAAAGAGGCTATGAAGGACTATTTTCCAGAGGGTTCTGTTCCTGAATATGCCAGTAAAGCATTTTCCTGTAAGCGTATATATGAAATAGCTAAAGAGGAAGGCATTAACGTAGATGTTGTTTCCCCAGGCGAGCTGTATACGGCATATAAAGCAGGGTTTCCTATGGAAAGATGCTTTTTCCACGGTAACAGTAAAAGCGATAGCGACATTGAATTTGCAATAAAACTTGGTATTGGCTGTTTTGTTGTGGATAATATGAGTGAGCTTTGTGCCATAAATAATATTGCCGCTCAGTATAATATTATTCAGAAGGTAATTCTTCGCGTTACACCGGGTATCGATCCTCATACACATAAAAAAATATCCACAGGCTCAGTTGAATCTAAATTCGGTATGGCTGTTGAAAACGGTGATGCTGTCAAGGCAACCAAACTTGCTCTGAGTTATAAGAATTTATCTCTTGAAGGCTTTCACTGTCATATCGGCTCACAGATTTTTCAGTCCGAACCCTTTGTTACAGCCGCACAGGTTATGATAAGATTTATGTGCGAAATAAGAGAGAAGCTTGGATATACTGCAGCTGTACTTAACCTCGGCGGTGGATTTGGGGTAAAATATGTCGAAAATGACCCTGAAATCGATTATCGCGCAAGAATAACAGAAGTAGCTGCCGAAATCACAAAAATCTGTCACAACGAAAACTATCCTATGCCAAGGATACTAATGGAGCCTGGACGAAGCCTTGTGGCTGATGCGGGAATGACACTTTACACTGTCAACAATGTAAAAGAAATAGAAGACTATAAGAATTATGTTTCTATAGATGGCGGTATGACCGATAATCCAAGATATGCTCTTTATGAATCAGAGTACACTGTATATAATGCTTCAAAAGCAAACCTTGAACCTGATTATATAGCTACTATTGCAGGAAGATGCTGTGAATCGGGTGACTTGATTCAAGAAGATGTAAAAATAAAAAAACCTGAAAAGAATGATATTATCGCTGTTGCGACTACAGGCGCTTATAATTATTCTATGGCTTCCAATTATAACAGAGTTGCTCGTCCTGCTGTTGTTATGCTCAGTAAAAACGGTGACTATCTTGCTGTTAAGAGAGAAACACTTGATGACCTGATTTCCCATGATATATAAAAAATGGAGATGCATTGCATCTCCATTTTGTTTTATTCTTTTCCGTTCCAGCAATATGTACAAAGCTTGTTTTTATCAATTCCTACAGCATCGAGCATATCATCAAGACGGTTGTAACGAAGGGAAGTGAAGTGTAGCTTTTTCCCGATTTCATCAACCATTTTTTGATAGCGGGAGCTGTCTGGGTCAGCAT
>JBGUVH010000055.1:0-3695 GCA_045134215.1 Acutalibacteraceae bacterium | reverse complement strand
ATATAACTATGATGATGTTCCGAAAATCGCCTTTAATCACCGAAGAGTTCCAATGAGTATGCCCAAGGAAATATGGATTACCGATACCTCTCTTCGTGACGGACAGCAGTCGGTTGAGCCATATACAGTGAAACAGATAGTTGACCTTTATAAATTAATGTCAAAGCTTGGCGGACCTTACGGAATTATCCGTCAGACCGAATTTTTTGTGTATAGCAAAAAGGACAGAGAGGCTCTTGAAAAGTGCCGCGAGCTTGGTCTTAAATTTCCTGAAATAACTACCTGGATAAGAGCAAGTAAAGAGGATTTTAAGTTAGTAAAGGACTTGGGAGTAAGAGAAACGGGTATTCTTGTTTCCTGTTCTGACTACCATATTTTTAAAAAGCTGAAGATGACAAGAAAACAGGCACTTGACCATTATTTATCTGCCGTTGCCCTTGCCTTTGAAGCCGGAGTTATGCCAAGATGTCATCTTGAAGATATTACAAGAGCCGACTTTTATGGCTTTGTTGTGCCCTTTGTTAATGAGCTTATGAAAATGAGTAAGGACGCAGGAATTCCTGTAAAAATAAGAGCCTGTGATACTATGGGCTACGGAGTTCCGTTTAGCGAGGTTGCCCTGCCCAGAAGTGTTCCCGGTATTATATACGGACTTCAGCATTATTCCGATGTACCAAGTGAAATGCTTGAGTGGCACGGACATAACGATTTTTATAAGGCTGTTACAAATGCTTCTACCGCTTGGCTTTATGGTGCTTCTGCCGTTAACTGCTCACTCCTTGGTATTGGGGAAAGAACAGGCAACATTCCTCTTGAAGCTATGGTTATTGAATATGCTTCACTGCGAGGCAGTCTTGACGGAATGGACACTACTGCAATAACCGAAATCGCTGATTATTTTAAGCATGAGATGGGCTATGATATACCGCCAATGACTCCCTTTGTGGGAAGAAACTTTAATGTAACCCGTGCGGGAATTCATGCTGACGGTCTTTTAAAGGATGAGGAAATATATAACATTTTCAACACCGAAAAGATTCTTGGCAGAAGACCCTCTGTAATGCTTAGCAAAACCTCAGGACTGGCAGGTATTGCTTACTGGATAAACGAAAATTACCGTCTTACCGAAAGTGAACAGGTTGATAAGAGAGATGAGCTTGTTATAAAGCTTAAAGAGTGGATTGATAAAGAATATGAGGACGGAAGACAGACCTCTCTTTCCAACGGTGAGATAGAAGAAAAGATTGAAGAATTTTCAAGCGGAAAGCTTAGAAGACTTTGAGGTAAAGAGTTATGATAGAACATAAAACCGTATCACTTGCAGATCAGGTTTACGAACGAATTGAAACGGATATACTAAGCGGAAAATATGAACGCGGTGAGATACTGACCGAGCTTAAGCTCTGTGAAACTATGGGGGTAAGCCGTACCCCTGTCAGAGAAGCACTCAGACGCCTTGTTGATGACCATATTATTGAAGAGGGCACAAGAGGCTGCACCGTACTGGGTATAAACCGAGATGACCTAAAGGATATATATGAAATACGCTGTGAGATTGAGGGACTGGCGGCTCAAAAGGCAGCTGAGCGTATTACTGAGGAGCAAATTGAAAGACTTAAAGAGCTTGTTGATTTGCAGGAGTTTTACTGTGCAAAAAATGATGCTGACCATATAAAAAGCGTAGATAATGACTTTCATCAGCTTATCTATCGCTTTTCAGGAAGTAATATTTTGTATACAACGCTTATGCCGTTGCATAAAAAGATACAGAAATACCGTAAGGCATCAGTCGAAAATAAAACTCGTTCAAGTCAGTCTTATGAGGAGCATAAGGCTATACTTGAAGCACTTATTAAAAGGGACTCAGCTCTAGCAAAGGAAAAAATGGCACAGCATGTAAAAAATGCTTATAAAAATATTATTGATAAGGAGAACTAAAAATGGGACTTACTATAGCACAAAAAATTATAAAAGAACATTTAAGAAGCGGGGAAATGACAGTAGGAAGTGAAATTTCCCTTAAAATAGACCAGACTCTTACTCAGGACGCTACAGGCACTATGGCTTACCTTGAGTTTGAAACAATGGGAATCGATAGAGTAAAAACCGAGAAAAGCGTTGCTTATATCGACCATAACACTCTTCAGTCAGGCTTTGAAAACGCTGATGACCACAGATACATTCAGTCGGTTGCTAAAAAGCACGGTATATATTTCTCCCGCCCAGGAAACGGTATTTGCCATCAGGTGCATTTAGAACGCTTTGGCAAACCGGGTAAAACCCTTATCGGCTCTGACAGCCATACTCCCACAGGCGGCGGTATCGGTATGCTTAGCTTTGGCGCAGGCGGTCTTGATGTTGCCGTAGCAATGGGCGGCGGCGCATACTTTATTACAATGCCTAAAATGTATAAGGTAAATCTTACGGGAAAGCTTAATCCTTATGTTACTGCAAAGGATGTAAGTCTTGAAATACTTCGTATACTCTCTGTAAAGGGCGGTGTAGGAGCTATTATTGAATGGGGAGGAGAAGGTGTAAAAACCCTTTCTGTTCCCGAAAGAGCTACTATCACAAATATGGGTACAGAGCTGGGAGCTACTACTTCTATATTCCCCTCTGATGAAATTACCAGAGATTTTCTTAAAAAGCAGGGAAGAGAAGAGGATTTCATTCCCCTTTGCAGTGATGAGGATGCTGTTTATGATAAGGTTATTGATATTAATTTAAGTGAGCTTGAGCCTCTTATTGCCTGTCCTCATAGTCCTGATAATATTGTTAAGGTATCCTCTCTTAAGGGAACAAAGGTTGATCAGGTATGTATTGGCTCCTGTACTAACTCTTCACTTTTTGATATGTTAAAGGTTGCTGCTATGCTTAAAGGCAAAACCATAAAAGAGAGCGTAAGCCTTTCTGTTTCACCGGGAAGTAAACAGGTACTTACTATGCTTGCTGACTGTGGCGCTCTTTCCGATATAATCGCTTCGGGTGCCAGAGTGCTTGAATGTGCCTGCGGCCCCTGTATCGGTATGGGCTTTTCACCTAATTCTGCCGGTGTATCCCTTCGTACCTTTAACCGTAATTTCGAGGGCAGAAGCGGTACTGCCGACGGTCAGGTTTATCTTGTTTCACCCGAAACCGCCGTTGCGGCTGCCCTTACAGGAGAAATTACCGACCCAAGACTTATGGGTGAGGAAATAAAGGTAGAAATGCCTGAAAGCTTCCTTATTAACGATACTGCTGTTGTTGAGCCTGCCTCTGTAGAGGAGAGCAAGAGCCTTGAGGTGCTCAGAGGTCCTAATATTAAAAAGTTTCCCGATGCCCGTCCTCAGAAGGACAGTCTTACTGCCCAGCTTGTTTTAAAGGTAGGGGATAATATTACCACCGACCATATTATGCCTGCAGGCGCAAAGATTCTGCCTTACCGTTCAAATATTCCATATCTCAGTCAGTTCTGCTTTGGCGTGTGCGATACCACGTTCCCAGAGCGTGCAAAAGCTGCAGGAGAAAGCTTTATTCTCGGTGGCTCTAACTACGGTCAGGGTTCATCCCGTGAACACGCAGCGCTTGTTCCTATGTATCTGGGTGTAAGAGTGGTTATTGCAAAAAGCTTTGCAAGAATTCATATAGCAAACCTTATTAATGCAGGTATAATGCCTGTTACCCTTGAAAACCCTGATGATTATGACAGACTGACT
>JBGUVH010000054.1:0-4519 GCA_045134215.1 Acutalibacteraceae bacterium | reverse complement strand
TAAACTAATGTAAAATATCCGTCCTTTGACGGTGAATATAAAGGAGCTGGTAATATGGTAAAAATCATTATTGGAAAAAAGGGTTCCGGCAAAACAAAGAAGCTAATGGATGTTGTTAATGCCGCTGCCGAACAGAGCAAGGGTTGTGTTGTTTGCTTTGAACAGGGCGATACATTAAAATTCAGTATTACTCATAAAGTAAGACTTATAGATGCTGACCATTATGGTATCAAGGGCTTTGATGCTTACTACGGTATGATTTGCGGTGTGTGTGCAGGTAACTATGATGTGACCGAAATTTTCGGTGATGCAACACTTCGTATCGGTTCGCGTGACTATGCTGAGCTTGCAGATTTTCTTAAAAAGGTTGATGCACTGTCCAAGGAAACAAACATTGACTTCTTCTTCACCGTTTCTGCTAATGAAGATGAGCTTCCCGAAGCAGTACTTGCTTACGTAGAAAAATAATATATAATTAATAAATTCGTCTGCTAACAGACGGATTTATTTTTTAGTTGATTTACCTTAGAGTTTTTGATATTATTAAGGTAAATTTAATAGGAGGAAGGATACTATGAAAAACTGGCTCGAATCCTAACAGTAACCAAATAGTCGCTCAGATGACCGAAGAAGAGACACAGATAGCCGATTGGCATAACTACGGCTTTGAGTGGACAGATACTGAATATAAGTTTTATATTGATGAAGAGTGTTATTGCACCCTTTATGTTGATAACGAACACGATTTTGGCCCCACTATGCCGGGTATGGAGGGCTTTCAGGATTTACACTATGTTGCTCTTAATTGCTTTATTTTCAATAATTACAGCTCTTGGGCGCCTGAGGGCAGTCGGCTCAGTAATGACGAAACAAAGGAAATAGCCTATACTGTTGATTATATCCGTCTTTATCAGAATAAGGATACGGATAAGATAATAATTTTTAAATAAAGGAGAAAACACTATGTTAGACCACGCTAAAATAAAGCTTGAAGCTGAAAAAAGAGGAATTCCTTACGAAAAAAGGGGTAGACAGCTTATCTGGTTCGATGAATTCGACGGCGAAAAGCTTGATATGACAAAATGGAATTTTGCCAGAACGATGAACGGCGCCGACTGTGAGTACGATAACAGCGAAAAGTACTGCAGAGTTGAAAATAATGAACTACATATGCAGGTTCACAGAAGCTCACTTCCCGATAAGTCATACGCTTTAAGCGAAGGTCTTACCACAATGGAAACAATGAACTTTAAGTACGGCTATGTTGAAATGAAGGGCAAACTTCCTTTCCGCCACGGTGCCTGGCCGTCCTTCTGGATGAAATCCAATACTCCCTTTAAGAAGGCTCCTTATATGGCTGAAATTGATATATTCGAGGTATTTTCAAGTGATAGAAATGTAGTATCAAATCTTCATAAATGGGTAACAAGTGAGCTTCACGTAATGCTCCCAGGTGGTGAGGGCAGTCTTAAACGCGCCTATACCTTTGAGAACTATGAAAATCTGAATAATGAATACCATACCTACGGCTTTGAATGGGACGAAAAGTATATGTCCTTCTATGTTGATGATGAAATGTATACCCGTTTCCCCATTGACGAAAGCGGTGAATTCGGTGAGGATAGAATAGCAGGTATGGAGGGCTTCCACGATTTTGCGTATATTATTTTCAATAATGAAATTTTCTCCCCCGGAAGAAGCTGGAAGCCTGAGGGTAGAGTGCTTGACGAAAATGATGAAATGCCTATTGATTATTACATAGATTATGTGCGCTTCTATCAGAATCCTGAAAAGGAAGAAATAAAGCTCGGCGATGAAATTGCCGCTAAAAAAGCAGAGATTAAGTAAAACGAAAATGGACTTGCTTAGCAAGTCCATTTCATTATTTTATATTATACTCTGAAATCTTATCTATACAAGCTGTACAGATAAGTTTTTCATTGATGCGAAGAAGATTTTCTTTACTGTCACAAAGCATACAGGTAGGACAGTACTTTCTAAGAACAAGCTCTTTGTTTTCGTTTATGTACATTTCAAAGCTGTCAATACCGTCCTCAATATCCAGCATTTTCCGAAACTCTCTGGGTATAACAAGCCGTCCGAGACTGTCTATGGGACGTACAATTCCATTAAAGCCCATAATTAATTACTTCCTTTTTAAAAGTGTCCCGCTCTGCCGTAATGGGCGTTTGATAACCAGCACTTAGGCAGGTGGGTGCCAGCCGTACGGTTTTGCGCCTGCCCGTCCACCGAAAAGGTGGGAGGCCGAGGGTAACAAAAGTTAGATATGTTATGGTTTCTCTCACGAACTTTTCTGACATTTCCATATTCATTAAAAGAGTATGTCAGAGAGAAACTCTTAGACCTGCCAAATGAATAATTTTTTGGAGGGGCGAAGCCGAAGAATGCAGTAATACTACCGTATTACAAGAGATGAGGCAAGAAAAAACAAAAAATTATTATTTGTCAGGCGTGACATATTTAACTTTTGTTACCCTTACCCGCCGTCCGAGCAACAGCCCCGATAATATGGCTGTAGGTTTAGTCAAAGCATTTAAATTTAGATTATAAGCTAATAGATATTTATGCTGTGGTTTTGTTGAAAATTTGTAAAAGTGTTAAAAAAGTGTCCCGCTCTGCCGTAATGTGCAATTAATAACCTGCGTATAGGCAGGTGGGTGCCAGCCGTACGGTTTTGTGCTTCCAACGTCCACCGAAAAGGTGGGAGGCCTGCATACCCGCCGTCCGAGCAACAGCCCCGATAATATGATTGTAGGGTTATAAAAGCCACAGTCCGCGAACAGAGCAGGAGAGAATTTTATTCGTCAGCTATTTCGTAAAAATCTGCAAGACGGTCAGAAAAAGCATCGGCAACGGTTTCGTACTCATCATCATCCTCTATTTCACTATAGAAGAATTCGCCGTTTTCTTCCTCTTCCTTAACAATTACAAGCTCACCTGAATCGTCAAGCATTTTCTTTGGGTCATCATATACAGGAAGCAGAGCAAGATAAGAACCTGAGTCTATATCAAGTCTGTCCAGAACTTCAAAGTTATATTCATTTCCGTCGTCATCTGTAAGGTTAATAAGGTCTGGGGCATATTCTTCATTCTTAATGTTTTCGCTCATAAGTATCTCTCCTTATATTTTCTAAGAATATTTTAACCTTTTCTTGCGTTTTAGTCAATAGAATTTCTTGAAATAATAATCATTTAGTGGTATATTATAGTATATATATTTTTACAGTAGAACGGAAATGATATTTAAATGATAAAAGCGGTTTTATTTGACCTTGACGGAACTCTTGTAAATACTCTTGGGGATTTGGCTCTTTCGGTGAATTTTGTTCTCAAAAAACACGGTCATCCCACGCACGATACCGAAAGCTATAAGAAATTTGCAGGCAACGGAAATGAAACCATGGTGCGCCGCGCTCTGCCTGAAAATTACCGCAGTGACAGAGAATATGTTTTAAAGCTGAGAGAAGAGTTTTATAATTATTATAAAGAACACTGCACTGATATATCCTTTGTTTATGACGGTATAACCGAGCTTCTCGATAGTCTTCGTGCTATGGATATTTCTATAGCTATTGTAACCAACAAGGCTCAGAGTATGACAGATGTTTTAGTACCAAAATTAATGGATAAAAATATTTTTTCTGCTATAATCGGTCAGCGGGATAGTGTGCCCGTAAAGCCTGAACCTCAGATGCCCTTTCTTGCTATGAGTGAAATGGATGTTAACCCCGATGAATGTCTTTTTGTAGGTGATTCTAATACCGATATGGAAACAGGTCTTAATTGCGGCAATACTCCTGTGGGTGTTCTTTGGGGCTTCAGAGATGAAAAAGAGCTTAAAGAAGCAGGCGCAAGATATATTGTAAAGACTCCTGATGAGATTGTTGGTATTATAAAGGAAATCAACGAATGCTAAATTATACTCACACTAAGATAGCCAGCTATATGGGCTATGTTGTTCAGGCGATTGCCTGTAGCTTTCTGCCCCTTGTTTTTGTAGCGCTTCAGAATACATATAACATAAGCTATGAAAAGCTTGGCAGACTTATTCTTGTTTGCTTTGTGACACAAATAGCTGTTGACCTTATTTCCATAAGGTTAGTAAAAATTTTCGGGTACAGAAGGCTTGCCGTTGCTGCTCAGGTTTTCGCTTTCTTCGGCTTTGCCTCTTTAAGCTTTTTGCCAAAAATGCTACCCGCCTATATAGGTATTACTATATCCGTAATTATATATTCTATCGGAAGCGGTCTTATTGAGGTTATTATTTCTCCTATAGTGGAATATCTTCCTACAGAAAATAAATCGGGAAATATGGCGCTTCTTCATTCCTTTTTTTGTTGGGGCAATGTTTTTATAGTTGTTGCAACAACCCTTATGATAAAAATTCTGGGTGAGGAAAACTGGCATATTATTGCGCTTTTATGGTCGGTTATTCCTGTTATTGTTTTGATTTTGTTCCTTTTTGTGCCGATTATCGAGCCGGAGGAAAGCAAAAAAA
>JBGUVH010000053.1:0-14028 GCA_045134215.1 Acutalibacteraceae bacterium | reverse complement strand
TTTTCATATCACCATATTCAAAGACTTTTTCAGCACCCTTAATGGGGAATTCCTGTGTGGTAGCCTCGGTAGTATCCTCTTGATGTTGCTTTTGCTTAACTGTATCTTTAATACCGAGAACAGTGCCGTATATACCGACACCCACCAATGCAACCAACAGCACAACGGCAATTATTCTGGAAATCATTTTTTTATCAAACACAATATTTTTCATAATTCAACTCCGGGATTTTTCTTTAATTTTACCACAGACAAAAATAAAATTCAACACCAACCCTGAAGTTGGTGTTGAATTAATATAAATTATAAGCCCTTACAGGTGAAATCCACCCAAGCACTGTCACAGGCAAGCTCACCACCGTTACGGAAGGTATTCATTGCGCCTTTGTCACCCTTAAGCCATGCATCAAACCACTTGACGGCGTAACCTGAATACTTGGCTGCATCTGTGCTGCAGGTTGTATGAATAGCTCCATCAAGAGATGCATAAACCGCCGGCCCCTTGCACACGTCGTATGCAGGCTTTACCCACTGTGAAGACGAAACAACCATATCACGTGTGCCTGTAATAAAAAATGTAGGGGCACTGAGTAGCTCAGCCTCCTCAATATAGTTACTGCCTGCCAACGAGAGGACACAAACAACTCTCGAATTAGCTGCTGCGGCATTAACTGAACCTCTGCCTCCCTGAGAATGCCCTGCAAGACCGATTTTGGATACATTAACCTTTTTATAAAAAACGCTTGATGAATCGTTGTTCTGTTCAAGTATAAAATCCACCGAAGCAAGCTGAGCAGTGCCATCAGCCGCCATTGTTTCATCATTGGCAACAACTATATACCCGCCCTCAGCAATCTGCATAAGCAAATTAGTATATAAGCTATTAGGGCACATAGTACCGTTAGCCCATGCGATTACAGGGTATGTAGTATTACTGCTTTTAAGAGCAGTGGGATAAAATACCGTTTGCTGACCTGATGCAGACTGCAAAACGACCTGTTCAACATTGGCTGTTGCAATTGATGTTGTGGGTTCATCTGCTTTTGTTGTTTGCTGTGCAGATTGTGTCTGGGGAGCTTCCTGCGGAACAGACGGGGCATTACTTTGCTGAACAGGTGCAGAACTCGGCTGTGAAGCCGTGGTTGATACTACCCCGCCCTGATTAGCTTGCTCTGTGCTCACCTGAGTCTGTGCGGATGTATCAGGAATATAAGCATTGGTATTCTCATCCTGATAAATTATGGGGCTTGTACTCTCTGTAGTTAAATCATTCTGCTCACCTTTACCGCAAGAGGCAACAGAAACCAGCAGCACAATTACCATACTCAAAGAAATAATAATTTTAATTTTTTTCATAGTACTTCTCCCAACACCATATTTTATTCCATTATAGCAAATAACACGTATCTGTTCAATAGCTGTTGAAAATAAAAAATGTTTGTGATAATCTATCATTATAATCATCTTAGGAGGCATTTATTTGCTTAAACAAATCATTTCTTTTTGCAGAAAAGAAGCTGTACTGTGCATATCAGCAATCTGCGCTTTAATAACAATGCTTCTTGTTCCGCCTGATTCGGAATACGCAGGCTACATAGACCTGCACGTGCTGATTCTGTTATTTTGCCTTATGACGGTAATTGAGGGCTTTCAGGCCTGTGGTGTATTCCGCAGTATGACATATCAGCTTTTGCGAAAAAACCAAAACGGCAGAATTCTTGCTGTAGTTTTGGTTTTACTGCCGTTTTTCAGTTCAATGCTTGTAACAAATGATGTGGCATTGCTTGTTTTCGTGCCTTTCACATTGGGCTTACTTACACAAATGAATTGTATAAAATACGCCATTCCTGTATTGGTACTGCAAACAATTGCCGCAAATCTCGGAAGTATGGCAACCCCTGTAGGAAATCCCCAAAACCTTTTCCTGTATTCAGCATACGAATTATCGGCAGGCGAATTTTTCAGCGTCACTCTCCCTCTCACATTTATCAGCGGTATTTGCCTTGTAGTTTTTTCGGCATTCTTTATGCCAAAAAAACTGCCTGAAATAAACCTTGAAAGTGAAAAATTGCAAAGCCCAAAAAACCTTGCAATTTACACAATATTATTTATACTTTGCCTGCTTACAGTTTTCAGGGTAATCCCCCACATTGCTTTACTGATTGCAGTTATACTGTCTGTAGCAATAATTGACAGAAGGCTCTTAAAAAAGCCTGACTATGCTTTACTGCTTACATTCGTATGCTTTTTTATAGTATCAGGAAATCTAGGCAGAGTTGAAGAAGTAAACCTCTTTCTGCAAACACTTTTAAATAAAAGCACACTTTTCACGGCAACAGGTGCAAGCCAGATTATAAGCAATGTGCCTGCGGCGGTGCTCTTGTCAGGCTTTACAGAGGAATGGAAACCCTTGCTCGAGGGTGTAAACATAGGCGGTCTCGGTACACCGATTGCCTCTCTTGCAAGCCTTATTACACTCAAACAATATCTCCATTATCCTGAGGCAAATGCAAAAAAATTCATTTTATTTTTTACAGTTGCAAATATCATAGGCTTAATAATACTTCTTACAGTAGCTTATATCATTTAATTAAAATCCTATACACGCTGACGCGTGGTGATATACCAAGCCTGTCGGCTTGGATAAAAAAATTCCAAGTCCGAAGACTTGGAATTTTTTGGAAAGGGAGCACAAATTCTAACCCCCTTTAAACTCTTGACCTATATGTTCGAACTCTTACATATTTTATAATTCGTGCTATAGGAATGAGTAAAACGCAGTTTAAAATCACAAGGTTACACCATCTTTGAATATGGCAAGCTCGTGTTTATCAAGTGCTTCTGCTTTAGCCTTTATTTCACCCGATGCAAGTTTTAAAACATAGTCTAAAAATTCATCGGTAAGCTCAGGCATTGTTTTGCCTTCAAGCAGAGCACCTGCATTAAAATCAATCCAAGTTTTCTTTTTGTTTGCAAGAGCACTGTTACTTGAAATTTTAGCGGTAGGCACGGGGCAGCCGAAGGGTGTTCCCCTGCCTGTAGTAAAGAGTATTAGCTGTGCGCCCGAAACAGACAGCGCGTTTGCAGCAACAAGGTCATTGCCCGGTGCTTGCAAGAGGGACAGTCCCTTTGTCTTAACAGTTTCACCGTAAGAAAGAACATCTTCAACGGGGGCTGTGCCACACTTTTGAGTACAGCCAAGCGCCTTATCTTCAAGGGTAGTAATTCCGCCTGCTTTATTGCCCGGCGATGGGTTTTCATCCACCTTTTCACCGTAGCGCATAAAGTACTTTTTAAAGTTATTTATGAGGTCAACAGTTTTGTTAAACTCTTTTTCGGTGCGGCAACGGTTCATTAAGATTGTTTCGGCACCGAACATTTCGGGAACTTCGGTAAGTATTGCGCTTCCGCCCATACCGATAATTCTATCGGACAGCGAGCCTAAAAGTGGGTTTGCGGTAATACCCGAAAAGCCATCGGAACCACCGCATTTAAGACCTATTACAAGCTCACTTGCAGGGCATTTTTCTCTTTTAAAGGTATCGGCATATTTGGCAAGGTTTTCTACTATTTGGGTGCCATCCAGAATTTCATCCTCGCTGTCTTGTGCAACAAGGAACCTTACCCTGTTTTCATCAAAATTGCCGAGCACCTTTTTAAGCTCATCTATATTGCCGTTTTCACAGCCAAGGCCAACCACTAAAACAGCGGCGGCGTTGGGGTGGTTAATAAGACCGGATAAGTATTTTAAGGTCATATTCATATCATCACCAAGCTGTGAGCAGCCGTAAGGGTGGTTGTATGAGTAAATGCCATCTATATTATCGGTTTTATACTTTTGAGATAGGTTTTCAATTTCACGAACAATGGAATTAACGCAACCAACTGTGGGTATAATCCAAATTTCGTTACGGATGCCAACCTTACCATTGGGTCTTTTATATCCCTTAAAGGTTAAGGGGTCTTGTTTTTCTACCTCTTGAAAATTGGGGGTGTATTCATAATCGAGCACACCCGCAAGGTTGGACTTTGTATTGTGGGTATGTATATGTTCCCCTCTTTTAATATCGGCTTTAGCGTGGCCTATGGGGTAGGCGTATTTAATTATATTTTCGCCCTTTGCAATATCCTTCAGGGCAAACTTATGGCCTGCAGGTATATCGCTTAAAAGGGGTATTGGCTGGTCGTTTACTGTTACAGTTTCCCCTGCTTTTAAAGGCTCAACCGCAACAGCAACGCTATCGCCGTTATGTATTTTAATACATTTCATTATTTTAAAACCTCTTTGACTGCAGCCTTTGCATCATTTAGTATTCTTTCATACCAATATGTAACCTCTTCGGAAAAGTTGCCGTATAGGCTTAAATCTTCGCCCCAGAAATCTGCATTTTTACAGGCCGTTTCGGCAAAATCTGCCTTGCCTACATTTTGGGCAAAGAATTCAAGGACTGCTCTATCATCGTGTATAACATATTCATCGCCGTTTGCACGCTTAGCATAAAGTCCGTCTTCTCTTAAATCGTTTGAGGAATAGAATGCCAAAAGCGCTGCAAAGGAGAATGTAATAAGCTTTGGCAGCGAGCCCCTGTTCTTATAATAGTCCTTAAACGAAGGTAAAACTCTTGCACGCCATTTGGAAACAGAGTTAAGGGAGATAGAAAGCAAAGCGTGGTCGATAAAGGGGTTTTCGAAGCGTTCAAATACAGAATTTGCAAACTCCTTAACCTCTTCGAGCGGGAGATTTACCTGAGGTACAATTTCATCCATAACAACATTACGGATGAATTTACCCATTACGGCATCGCTCATACAGTCTCTTACAATATCTATACCATAAAGGTAGCCTGCAAGGACAGATGCGGTATGGGCGCCGTTAAGCACACGCACCTTTCTTTCCTTATAGGGCTTATGGTTATTTGTAAACACAACAGGAAGACCTATTTTATCGAGGGGTAATTCACCACTGATATCTTTATCGCTTTCAATTACCCAAAGTGCAAAGGGCTCGCCTATATCTACAAGTTTATCTTCGTAGCCGAGTTCCTCGCAAACCTTATCTGCATAGCCTCTGGGGTAACCTGTAACAATACGGTCAACAAGGGTTGAACAGAAAATATTACAGTTATTTACCCAAGACTTAAATTCTTCTGGTAAATTCCAGATATCGCAAAGAGCCATAACACATTCTTTGAGTTTTTTACCGTTTTCTTCAATAAGCTCAACGGGAAGAATGATAAGGCCTTTTTCTTCGGCGCCGCCAAAAGCAATATATCTTTCATAAAGGAACTTTGTAAGCTTACCAGGGTAGGTATTGGGCAGGCCTTCGAATGTATCATTTTTATCTAAAACAATACCAGCTTCGGTAGTGTTAGAAACAACAAAACGAAGTGTATCGAGGTGGGCAAGCGCCATATATTCCTCATAATCTTCGGCACAGTCGAGCACCTTAGAAACAGAGGTAATAATCCTACTATCGTTTACAACCTTACCGTTTTCTTTTCCGCGAAGCAATACGGTATAAAGGTTGTCCTGCTCTTTAAACATATCTAAACTACCAAAGGAAATGGGTTTAACGATGGCTATACTGCCATCGAAATTTCCCTTTTCGTTTAATATATCCAGCATATAGTCGACAAAGGCACGTAGAAAGTTGCCTTCGCCGAACTGCATTACCTTAATGGGTTTTAGAGTTTTTACTGCTTTTTCTTTAATGTTCATAGTTTTATCCTATTGATAACACAATTGCATTTTATAACAAAAGTAAACCGCAATAGTATTCTTAAATATAAGTAGCGCATCAAGCGTTGGAGGAACTATCTCCTATGCCTGGTTGCATTAGTTAAAATATTCGGTAAGATAATGCTTTGTATTATCAATCATTTCATCAAAAAGCTTCTTTGCATCATGTGAGTTTATAGTTACCAGCGGGTCGCTGACAAATGCCTTAAAGGCAAGGGAAATATCGCGAGAAATGCCGGCCTTTACAACAAGTTCCTGCTCTGCAACTATAGGTAAAATTAAGCCGCAAATTTGAGCAGGTATCTCCCCTGCCAAAGTTGGAACTACACTGTCAGCCCTGAATACAGCGTTGGTTTCAACGACTGCACCGAGCGGCAAGTTTGGTATCTGACCGCAGTTAGGCAAGTTAACATTGGTTACCATATCCTGAAGTCCTAAAAGTGCTCTTATTTGGTTTACTCCATCTTCGCCTGTATTGCTAAGAACAACCTCTTCCTCTCCGCTTACACGTTTAACACTTCTTTCAAGGCGCCATTTAAGATTCTCCTTACGATATTTTACAGTGGTAAGACCAAACCCCCACTCCTTCACCTTTTCGGGAGATTCAAGATACCATTTGCCCGGACAAAATTCTGCAAGATGACGGTCTCCTGCTGCAGCTATTATACCGTAACGGTTGAACAAATCGAACTTTACTTTATGATTGTAATCAAAACTGTTATTCATCCAGTTTTTATCCTTACCCTTGGTATAACCCGTCTCGGCATATTCCTGTGCCAGTTTGGTGTATACAGGCATAAGGTCTATGTTCTTATACTGTGCCTTGGTAATCCATGTAAAGTGATTGATACCGATAACATTAACATTAATTTCTTCACGCTGTACACCGGATATTCCGCAATATTCATCAAGAGCAGTAGAAAGTAGCTTTTGTGTGCCGAAAACCTCGTGACAGCAACCAAATGCCTTTATTTCAGGGAATGCCTCATAAAGAGTTTTTACACATACTGTCATAGGGTTAGTATAATTTATAACCCACGCCTTAGGACAATACATTTTAATAGCTTTGGCTATTTCTTCTATCATCGGTATGGTTCGAAGCGCCCTTACAATACCGCCCGGACCTACCGTATCTCCTACAGACTGATAAATGCCGTATTTTTCCGGAGCGTGAACGTCTGAATCCATTTCGTCAAAGGTTGCAGGCATAATGGAAATTACAACAAAATCAGCATCTGTTAGTGCTTCCTGAAGGCTGTTAGCCGCACTATAATACCATTTGGATTTTGCGCCTGGAGCATCACAGTATTTATTGCCGATAATAACGTTATTTTGAGCCGCCTGGATATCAATATCGTAAAGCGAAACTCTGCCTGAAATATCTTCTGCAGATGCTAAATCACTCATCAGACCCCACGCCCAACCTCTTGAGCCGCCTCCGATGTATGCAATTTTTATATCGTCTACCCTTGTCCTTAAATGTTTCATACTTTGCCCTCCCTATATTCTTGTGGATAAATTATATATCATTTTTTTACCCTGTTTCCTTGAAAAAATTGATTACTTCCTATAAAACACTTGAAAAATTTGATATCATATTTTAAAATCAAATCGGTGATTATGATGAATACTGAACTGATTATTCAAAACAATCTTTATAAATTTTCCAGAAAAGCATCAGCAATTAAAGGTGATTTACACTACCACAACGATTACGAAATCTATTACCTTGTAGATGGTTTCTGCCGTTATTTTGTCAACAATAACTCATATATAGTTTCAAGCGGCGATGTTATAATCATACCCCCAAAAGTAATTCATAACACAGTGTACGATAAATCAAAGCGTTCGAGAATACTAATCAGTTGTCCGAAAAGCTACATACCCGATTCTGTTATTACAAAAATTTATGAAAACCCCTGTTTTCGCAAATCTCCTGATACCGAATCAAAGGTTAAGGAAATATTTAAATGCATCGAAAACGAAACACTTATAGACGATGCCTTTTCACAGGATGCAATCCGTAATAAAATAGGCGAACTTCTTTTACTGCTTGCAAGAAATTGCAACACAGGTTCTGAAGTTGCAGCGAAAAGCACCTTGATAGAGCAGGCTATCGATTATATAAAACACAATTATTCATTAAACAATATCACCTTATCCCAAACCGCCGAACACTGTTTTGTAAGCAAAGAGCACCTTTCCCGCACATTTAAAAAGGAAACGGGTTGCGGCTTTCGAAAATTTCTTAACATCTACCGACTTAAAAAGGCTGAAGCTATGCTTAAAGCCCACCCTGAATACAAAATTGTTGATGTTGCTCTTCGCTGTGGCTTTAATGATAGCAACTATTTTTCAAAGGTATATAAGCAATTATATAAAAAGTCTCCGACTCAATCAAAAATGAAAGGTGAGTAAAATGTTTGAAAGAATCACACCTGAAAAGGCCGGCATCCCTTCAAAATATGTTTGTCAGTTTATAAATACCCTTGAAAAAAGAGGCCTTGCTATGCACAGCGTCCTTATGATGAGGGGTAACGATATTTTTGCAGAGTATTATTGGAAGCCTTTTAATAAGGATTTTTGCCACAGAATGTACTCACAGACTAAAAGCTTTGTAGGTGTCGCAATTGGTCTGCTTGAAGAGGATGGAAAGCTCAAACTAAACGACAGAATTGCAGATTACTTCCCGGAAAAAATTGACAAGGATATTCCGGAAAACCTTAAGAGGCTCACCATTAAGGATATGCTTACAATGCAGACCTGCGGTTTTACTCCTTCCTGGTTTTACAACAGCGACCCCGACCGCACCCATTTCTACCTTAATGAAAACAGCGCACATCTGTATTCGGGTATGCGTTGGAAGTATGACAGCGCCGGTTCTCAAGTTCTGTCTACACTTATTGAGAAGCTTACCGATATGACACTTTTTGATTTTTTATATAGTCGTATTTTCAGTAAACTCGGCACCTTTAATACAGCCTCTATACTTAAAACAAAGACTGAAGACAGTTTTGGCGACTCCGCTATGCTCTGCACAACCCGCGATATTGCTTCTTTTGCGAGGTTTGTAATGAATTACGGAAGTTGGAACGGCGAGCGCCTTATGAATGAAGAATATTTAAAAACCGCTACCTCAAAGGTTGTAGATAACCGTGAGACCGGCTTTAACGGTGTGTTTACCGATGGATATGGGTATCAAATTTGGCGTTATGGCAAAAACGGTTTTGCCTTTAACGGTCTTGGAAGCCAGCTGACCATAATGCTTCCAGAAAAGGACTTTATTTTTACCTGCACCGCCGATAATCAGGGTTATGCAGAAGCAAATTCACTAATTCTCACTGCGCTTGATGACATTATAATCGATAACCTCGGAGAACCCATTGCTGATAACGCCGAGAAATATAAAAAGTGCACTGAGTTAGAAGATACATTGAAACTTTGCGCCGCAACCGGCAATGCGTTCTCTCCGTATCAAACTAAGATTTCGGGGAAAACCTACATATGTGAAAAAAATGATGCAGGTATCGAAAAGTTTTCTTTACAGTTTTCCGATGATAACACTGGTGAGTTCCGCTATACCAATGCTCAGGGAGATAAAACTCTCCCCTTTGGAATTTGCGAAAATAAGTTTGTAAAGTTCCCGCAGTACGGTTATTCCGACCTGCACGCAGGACTGCCTACAGGCAAAAATTTCTTCTATAACTGCGCATCATCAGGTGCTTGGGCAGAGGGAAAAAAATTTGTTTTAAGAGTACAAATCATCTCAAAATATTTTGGTAACCTATTTTGCACTTTTTCGTTTAAAGATGATAGAGCTGTGGTTTGTATGCAGAAACACGCCGAAGCCTTTTTGGATGAATATGCCGCAGAGTTTACCGCAAGGGTGTTATAACTTTAAATACAGAATAGAAAACACCGCAAAAGCATTTAAAAAATATATATTTTTCTGCAACAAATAAATATAGTCTGTTTTTTCATCAAAGCCATCCCCGATTTGTCGAGGATGGCTTTTTTGTGAAAAAGGAGAAAGTTTCGATATGCATTCATTAACCTTGCTTGTGTTAATGATTTCAAACAAATTCTTTTAATTTTATCATTAAAGGCTTTCGTTCATAATAGCTCACCTTTCACTTTTATTGTGTTTTCTATAAATTAAAAAAGCAAGGCATCGCCTTGCAAAATACTTCTTCACTATTCACTATTAGTGGCCTAAATCGACAAAAAGTGAATAGTGAAAAGTGAAGAGTTAATAGTTAAAAAGTAAAATCGACAAGTCTCACGCGAAACTTGTCGATTTTGGTCCGCCCAAAGGGATTCGAACCCCTGTTCTTCAGAATCGGAATCTGCTGCGTTATCCAACTGCGCCATGGGCGGTTATGCACACCTCATATGATTATAACCACATACATTGTTTTTTTCAAGTAATAAGTTGTTTTTATTTTTCGGGCGTTAATATTTCAACCTCCTACCACTAAAACAAAGCTCCTTGCTTTAAATCCTGTGCAAAGAGCTTTGTTTTTTTACATTTGTTTTTTACATTTATTTTTTAATCTGATTAAGTGCGGCATTGAGCTGAAGAAGCTCTTCTTTTGTAAATTTGAGGTTCGCAGCACCCATAAGGTTTGCAAGGCGAAGAACAGTAAATCCACCCATCATTTGCATCATCGGGCCTGAAAGAGCCTCTGCCCCCATATCCCCCATCATACTCTTATCACCATGATTTTTCATAGCATTTGCCATAAGTCCCATAAAGAGCTGTCTGCCCTGCTCTGATGCCATAACATCACTCATCTTGTCATTAAGAGAGAAATAGCCTTCGGGTTCTGTAATATCAAACCAGTTAAGAACTGCCCCCTGCTCACGGAGTCTGTAAGAGTCGTTGAATTTTTCTACCTTACGGATTTTTGAAGTATCGGTAAAGTCACCTGCAACAGCCTTGAGCTCGGTTTCGCCAACATTAGGAACATCGAAATAGAAGAAATGAACATCGCTCTTCTGTTTGCCCAGGCTCTTTCCGTTTGCAAAGAGCTCAACCTCAGGAAGATTTGAATAAACAGTAACCTTTGTTACATCCTCTACCCTGTCAACATAACGCTTGCCGTAGATATGAACAAATTTATCATCGGAGAGCCATGCCTTATATGCATAGAAGGAATCCTTCTTATACTTGCGGTCAAATGTAATAAGCCCCTTATGGTTCTGACCGTTTTCGCCACCCTCATTACGGCTGTCTGCACCGAAGTCAAACATATTCCACACGTGAGTTGCCCACATATATTTTCTTGAGAAGAGCTGCTTTATAAGCTCCTCGTGATAATATGCCTGATACTCCTCAGTGTAGTCACCCTGCTGGGGATTTGAGGTGTGCCAATCCAGTGCTTCGCAACCATACTCACTGCAACCAATGGGGATATTGGGATATTTAGCGTGGAAATTATCGAACCAAGGTCCGTTCATTGAGGTATCTCCGCCGTACCAACCAAAATAGTGGTTATATGAAACAACGTCGGGAATCTGAATATAGAGGCTATCAATATCACACATTGAAACTGCGGCAATTGTAGTGAGCCTTGTTTTATCCATATCGTGTACAAGGTCATTGAGAATATTGTGGTTTTCAAGCAAATCAGGGTCAGAATCCCCCTTCATTGTAATCTCATTTGAAAGACCCCAAACAACAATTGAGGGATGGTTATAGTTCTGAACAATTAGCTCTTTCATCTGAGAAATTGTATTCTCTCTGCCGCCGGGCATATGATTTGAAATATAGGGAATCTCCGCCCAGATTACAAGACCCTTTTCATCGCAAAGGTCATAAAAATACTGATCGTGCTGATAGTGAGCAAGGCGGATTGTTGTTGCCCCCACTTCGCAAATAAGCTCAATATCCTCTCTGTGGTGCTCAGGAAGAAGTGCATTACCAAAGCCCCAACGGTCCTGATGACGGCTTACGCCACGCAAGGGATATTCTTCACCGTTAAGAATGAAACCGTTTTCAGGATCAATTTTAAATGTACGGCAACCGAAACGAGAAGAAATATTATCAACTACATTTTCACCAGCGACAAGCTCGATTTCAGCAGTATAAAGGTAAGGGTCCTTCTTACCGTGCCAACGGTGAACATTATTGATTTCAAGAGTTACCTTTGTGTCGGTTGTTTCTTTTTCTGCAACAACCTTACCGTCAGCAGCTTTGATTACATAGCGAAGCTTCTGATTTTCTTTAAGATTAACAACCCATGTTTCAATTTCAACATTTGCATTAATGCCGTTGATTTCGGGTGTGATTTTGAGGCCGGGGCCACCGTGGTGCATAAGCTCAAAATGACTTTCGTTTACACAAACAATATTTACATCTCTGTAAAGGCCGCCGTAGAATGTGCAGTCAGCCATCTGGGGATAAACCTTGTCATTTGCGGCATTATCAACAGCAATAGCAAGAAGATTTTCATCCTTGATGCCGTTTGTTATATCAACTCTCCAGGTTGAGTAACCGCCATCGTGGTGAGCAAGAACCTTGCCGTTAAGGTAAACATCCGCAGAAGAGTTTGCACCTTTGATTTCAAGGTAATATTTCTCTGCTTCGGGAAGCTCGAATTTCTTGAAGCTCTTTACATAATAGCAGGTGCCACGGAAATAATCGTTATCACCGTCCTGACCGTCAATTGCATTCCAGGAGTGCGGAAGATTAACCCAATCCCAATTCATAGGGAGCTGTGACGGAATAGTTGTTGCCTGCTTTGAAAAAGCCCATTTTCTGTTGATATTTAAAATTTTTCTCATAATTTTCTCCTTTGGAAAATATTGGTTGATTTATAAAAACCGCCGACAGTGTAATTGTCGGCAGTTTCTGTTTAATTATTCATTTTCTGCCATTTTAAGAGAAGCTTATTCAGCGATTTCTGATTTTACAGCTGCTCTTCTTTCTTCAAGCTCAGAAGTCATCTGAGCTACCTTTTTCTTATTAAGGTCATAAACGAAAGCGATAGCTATAAACATTACAGCAGCACTGAATGTATAGAGAGCTGCAACGAGCCATTTCATATTTTCTGCAACCTCGAAGGGCTGGTTTGCACCAAGAGCACCATCATAACCAAGAACCTTCATAATGAGGATAACTGCTGATGGTCCAAGGCCCTGAGCGAGTTTACGGAAGAAGGAGTGAAGTGAATATACTGTACCCTCTTCTTTTGTATGGTTTTTCCATTCGTTGTAGTCAATAGCGTCAGCCATAAGAGCCCAGGAAACACAAGTATAGAAACCAAGGCCAAGACCAAAGAATACCTGAGCAATAATGTAACCAATTAAGCCTGCGCCACCATTACCAAGGGGAAGGAAAAGAAGAACTGCACCGAATGTGCTGACAGCTGAACCTACTGCACAAGCTTCTTTTTTACCGAACTTGTTAACAATTTTCTTAATGAAAGGCATAAACAAGAACATAGGAAGATAGCTGATAAGCATAATAATACCTGATGCTTTAGCATTTCCGAAATAGGACTGGAAAAGAACGGTTGTTGCTGTTGTTGAGCCCTGCATACCGATAAACATTGCCATAGCAGCAAGGGTTGCACCAACTGCTGCACGGTTTTTCATAAAGTTACCCATAGCTTTGAAAACATTAAATTTCTGCTTTTCTTCGCTGATTGTAACTGAATTTTCTTCAACACGGATTGTGGTCTTTTTAAGCATAAAGATAAAGCAAGCAAGACCGATAACACCCATTATTGTTGCAGCAATGAAAACAACTTCACCTTTAAGGTTGTTACTTGCATCGTAGCAAAGAACAGGAAGAAGAACCATAGGAACAATGTTACCAACCATTGAACCGATTGAACGCCAGGTTGAAAGCTCAGAGCGCTCTGCACCGTCAGTTGTGATAACAGACATCATCGAACCATAGGGAACGTTTGCAATAGTATAGAAAGCATCCCAGAGAATATAACCTAAAACGAACAATACGCATCTCATAAGACGAGGAGCGTTGGGAACGGGAAGGAAGAAGAACAAGCCTGAGAAAAGAAGACCCATTGCACCAACGAATATGTAGGTCTTGAATTTACCGTGCTTGTGGAATTTCTTGTCAGCATCAAACAATGAACCTAAAAGCGGGTCATTAATAGCGTCCCAAATCTGAACAATAACAAGCAAGAAAGCGTACATTTCCTCGCCCAATGCCATAAACTGTGTCCAGAAAATTGCCATAATAGAGCTTTTAAGAGCAAAACTCATATTACAACCGAGATCACCTGCGGCATACGCAACTTTGTCACGCATACCAAACTT
>JBGUVH010000052.1:0-3133 GCA_045134215.1 Acutalibacteraceae bacterium | reverse complement strand
CTTTACGGCCATTCAATTAACAGAGAAATAGCTTTTCTCACCGTACATTCAATGCTTCATCTTTTGGGTTACGATCATGAACCGGGTGGCCTTGAACTTGTGAGAATGAGAGAAAAAGAAGAAGCTGTTCTTACACAACTCGGACTCGTAAGAAGCGGCAGTTATTACACAACAGAGGAATAATATACATAAATGGAACATTGTAAAAAACTGTTTATGAGTTTTGTCTATGCTTTCAGAGGCATATTCAGGACTATAGCCAATGAAAGAAATCTCCGCATTCATATTACTTGCGTTGTTTATATGGTCTCAATTCTGCTGTTTACCGATTGGTTTACACTCAGCAGAACTGATTGGGCGATTCTTATGGTGTGTTGTGGAACGGTTATTGCCGGTGAGATTGTTAATACCGCTATTGAAAATGCAGTAAACCTTGCAAGCGAAGAGTATACTGAATACGGTAAAATATCGAAAGATGCAGCGGCAGGAGCTGTACTTATAAGCGCAGTGACAGCTGTTATCGTTGGTGTGATTATTCTCTTTCAGCCTGAAGCGTTTAAGGCTATGTATGAATATTTCCGTGAAAATCCTCTGATGCTTGTTGCCTTAGCAGTAAGCATAATTCCTGCAACCCTATTTATTTTCTTTGGTATACCAACCAAAACGAAAGGTAAAAAATGACAGATAAATTTTCTAGAACCCGGATGCTTATAGGTGATGACGGTTTGAGAAAGCTTAATGCTTCTCACGTAGCGGTTTTTGGCATCGGAGGTGTCGGTGGCTTTGTGTGCGAGGCTCTTGCCAGAGCCGGTGTCGGCAGATTTACCCTCGTTGACAACGATACAGTCAGCGAAAGCAATATCAACAGACAGATAATCGCATTAACATCAACTGTCGGCAAAAGTAAAACTCAGGCTATGAAAGAACGTATCGGCGATATAAATCCTGATGCTAACGTCAGCTGCATAAATAAGTTCGTGCTTCCTGAAAACATCGATGAATTTGATTTTTCGGGTTATGACTATATAGTTGATGCCATTGATACCGTATCCGGCAAGTTGGCGATAATAGAAAAAGCCTACTTTTTGGGTAAGCCGGTTATATCTTCGATGGGTACCGGTAACAAGCTAGATCCCACTAGATTTGAGATTGCCGATATCAATAAAACGAGCGTTTGTCCGCTTGCAAGAGTTATGCGTTATGAACTTAAAAAGCGGGGAGTAAAGAAGCTTAAAGTTCTTTATTCAAAAGAAGATCCGATTAAACCTGATAATGAAATAAAAAGCGAAATCGGTAAAGCTGTACCCGGAAGTATATCTTTTGTGCCATCAGTGGCAGGACTGATTATCGGCGGCGAAGTTATAAAGGATTTGATGAAATAACAAAACAGCAGGACTGATAAAATCCTGCTGTTATATTTTTTAGGAGTGAAAAATATGGCATTTGAAAAAGTTGTGTTGCCTACATACAGCAAAACAGAAGAAATACTTAACTCTGTCTCACACGGCTTAGGTATACCTTTGGGTGTACTGTTTATGCTTTTCGGCATATGGCACAGTACAAGCACCAACGGTGCTGTGGCAGCCATTGTTTTCGGTGTCGCAACAATTATTATGTATTCGAGCTCAACCCTTTATCATTGTCTCAAGCCCGGCACAGCTAAAAAAGCATTCAGGTTAATCGACCATAGTGCAATTTTTATTATGATAACAGGTACAGCATCGGCTATAAATATTATGGCCGTTTACCCTCACGATAAAGTTTTTTGTGTGATAACTGCCACATTGAGCATTGTTCTGAGCATAGTAGGCATAGCACTTACCTTCATCGACCAGGAAAAATATAAAAAGGTGCAGATGAGACTTTATATGGTGGTTGGATATACATCTGTTCTTATGATTTATCCTATTGCAAAATATTATAAGGGAGAGTCTTTAGTTCCTTTTATCCTTGCTTTAGTCGGCGGTATTTCATATTCTGTCGGTGTTGTGTTTTATAAAATAGGCAAGAAAAAGCCTTATTTCCACAGTGTTTTCCATCTGTTTGTTTTAGCAGGCACATTGCTTCATTTTGCAATGCTTTACATAGCTTTGGGTAAGATATAAAAATTTATCCGTCTGAATCTAATGAAACAGACGGATATTTCTATTTTTATTTTGTGCCGAAAATTCTGTCACCGGCATCGCCGAGACCGGGTACGATATAACCTTTTTCGTTGAGCTTTTCATCAAGAGCTGCACAGTAAACAGGTACATCGGGGTGAATCTTAGTAAATGCTTCTATACCTTCGGGAGCTGCAATAATGCACATAAACTTAATTGAACGGGGATTACGAAGCTTAATCTGTGAAACAGCATCAATAGCTGAACCGCCTGTTGCAAGCATAGGGTCAACAACGAAAACGTCTCTTTCACCGATATCCTTGGGGAGCTTGCAGTAATATTCAACAGGCTTGAGTGTTTCTTCGTCTCTGTAAAGACCAATATGACCGATACGTGCCGAGGGAACAAGAGCGCTTACACCCTCAACCATACCGAGACCTGCTCTGAGGATAGGCACGATAGCCATTTTTTTACCTGCAATGTGTTTTACTGTGGTTTTGCAGATAGGAGTTTCAATCTCAACCTCTTCAAGAGGAAGGTCTCTTGTTGCTTCGTAGCACATAAGAGTAGCTATTTCAGAAACAAGTGCACGGAAATCCTTTGAGGGAGTGTTCTTGTTTCTCAGAATTGAGAGCTTGTGAAGAATAAGGGGATGGTCGAATATTGTAACATTGTTTTTCATATTTAACGTTTCCTTTCATTTTTCATCTATAATTATTATACACCTTAAGACTGATAAATCAAGTGATTTTTATTTTTATTATTAAGTTCTTGATTAAAGTGCCTCAATATGATAGAATATAGCAAATTTAATTGGAGTAGATGAAATGAAAGAAGTTACTATATATACCGACGGAGCTTGCTCGGGTAATCCCGGTGCAGGTGGTTGGGGAACAATTCTTGACTATCAGGGGAAACGCAAGGAATTAAGCGGTGGTGAAGCTCATACAACTAACAACAGAATGGAGCTGACTGCTGTTATTGAGGGACTAAAAGCCCTGAAAGAGCCTTGCAAGGTTACCGTTATAACT
>JBGUVH010000051.1:0-3767 GCA_045134215.1 Acutalibacteraceae bacterium | reverse complement strand
GGACAGGCAAGTATTGACCGAAATATTTATATGCAGGGCAAAAGGAATATAGTTAACAGCAAAAAGCTGTTGGAATCGGGCAAGCTTATAACTATGCGAAAGCATACCCGTTTTATAAATTTCCCCGAGCACACCCACGATTATGTTGAGCTTGTCTATATGTGCGAGGGAGTTACCACCCACATTGTTGACGGTAAGGAAATAGTATTAAAAAAGGGCGAGCTGTTGTTTTTGGGACAGAGCGCTAATCACAGCATATTAAGAGCTGAAAAGGAAGATATAGCTGTTAATTTTATAATTCTTCCGCATTTTTTTGCTGATACACTTTCCGATATTGATGATGAGTCTCCGCTTAAAAGCTTTTTAATAGACTGCCTTTGCGGTAATAGCAAGGGTAATAATTATCTGCATTATAAGGTATCAAATATTACTGAAATTCAAAATCTGGCAGAGAATTTGCTGCTTACGGTTATCGGACAAGCTCCCAATAAACGAAAGCAAAGCCAGATGACAATGGAGTTGCTTTTTATGCAGCTTTTAGCTAATACTGAAAGCCTTGTCGCAGAAACACGGGAGGACGAAGCGGTTTTAAAAATACTTAATTATGTTGAAACGAACTATGTTAGCGGAAGTCTTACCGAGATAGCAGAGGAGCTTCATTACGATATCAGCTGGCTTTCACGTGAAATTTTGCGAAAAACAGGTAAAACCTACACTAGGCTCATACAGGAAAAACGGCTTTCACAGGCGGCGTTTTTGCTTAAAAATACAAACGGCAAGATTTCTGATATTTCTAACGCTGTGGGATATGAAAATATAAGCTATTTCCACAGAAAATTCGCAGAAAGCTTTAATATGTCCCCAAGAGAATACAGATTAAGCTCACGTCAGCTAAATTGATTTTCTGCAAGAGAGGACACTTTTTTAACAAATTTAAGACCTACCTTTTAAGCTGCTGTTATGGTAAAATAACTATAAAGCAATATAAGGGAGGTCTTTTTTTGCGTTATTCTTTGGCAGTAGATATAGGAGCTTCAAGCGGAAGACATATTTTGGGCTGGTTAGAAAGCGGTATTCTTAAACAGCAGGAAGTATACCGATTTGAAAATAATATTACAAACCAAAACGGCACACTTGTTTGGGATATTGAGCATTTAGTTGCAGAGGTTAAGGCAGGTCTTAAGGCTTGCGGTGCTTTGGGTATGATACCTTGCACGCTTGCTATAGATACTTGGGGTGTGGATTATGTTCTTTTAGATGAATCTCAAAAGGAGATAATGCCTGTTATTTCTTACAGAGACAGCCGTACAAACGGCATACCCGAAGAAATTGACAAAATTATCCCCCGAGAGGAGCTTTATAAAAGAACAGGTATACAGCCTATTAATTTTAATACAATTTATCAGCTTTATTGTGATAAGAAGTCAGAGAAGTTAGATAAGGCGGCTCATTTTTTGATGATACCCGAATATCTTTCCTTTAAGCTTACGGGTGTTATTAAGAATGAATACACCAATGCTACAACTGGAGCTACAGTTAATGCTGTTACCCGTGAACGAGATACAGAATTACTGAATATGTTAGGTATTAAAACCGATATTTTTGCAGAACTATCACTGCCCACAGCTGTTGTAGGAAATTTAAGTGATGAGGTAAAAAACGAAGTTGGGTTTGATACTACCGTTATTTTCTGTCCCTCTCATGACACTGCATCTGCAGTTGCAGCCTGCCCTGTGGGCGACAACGGTGTTTATATTTCTTCTGGTACCTGGAGTCTCATCGGCACTGAAAATAAAGAGCCGATTTTAAATGCAGAAGCTATGAACGGCGGCTTTACAAATGAGGGCGGAATTAATTACCGTTACCGTTTCCTTGAAAACATTATGGGTATGTGGCTATTCCAGAATATAAGACGCAATCTTGATAAAAAGTATAGCTATGATGAAATGATGAATATGGCAATGGAAAGCGATTTTAAGGAGCTTATTAATCCAAATTCTCCTGAATTTACTGCTCCCGAAAATATGATAGAGGCTATAAGAAAATATCTGAGCAAACCTGATCTTTCCATAGGTGATGTGCTTAATTCAGTTTATAATTCACTTGCAAACTCTTACAATGAAGCTGTAAAAACTATTGAAAGAGTAAGCGGTAAGCAGATAGATTTAATCAATATTATCGGTGGCGGCAGTAAGGATAGTTATTTAAACAAGCTTACTAAAGAGTACACAGGTAAAAAGGTGCTCGCAGGCCCTACAGAGGCTACAGCTATCGGTAACCTTATAGCCCAATTTATGTATTTGGATAATGATTTTACTCTTGAAAAAGCAAGAGAAACTGTAAAAAAATCTTTTAGTATTGTGGAGGTTTAAAATGAGCAGATATTTAGAAGCTAAAGAAATGTACGCAAAAATCGGTGTTGATACTGATGCTGCAATTAAAAAACTTATGAGCGTTCCTGTGGCGCTTCATTGTTGGCAGGGCGACGATGTAAGAGGCTTTGACCAAAAGGTTGATGCGTTATCTGGCGGTATTCAGACTACAGGTAACTATCCCGGCAGAGCAACTACACCCGAAGAACTAATGGCAGATTTAGATGTTGCTTTAAAGCTTTGTCCCGGTACTAAAAAGCTTAATCTTCACGCTTGCTATGCTATTTTTGATGATGAAAACGGCGGCTGGGTTGACAGGGATAAAATCGAGCCTAAGCACTTTAAAAAATGGGTCGATTTCTGCAAAGAAAGAGGTCTTGGCTGTGACTTTAACCCCACATTCTTTTCACACCCTAAATGTGACCCCTTAACCCTTTCAAGCCCCAATGAGGAAACAAGAAAGTTCTGGATAGAGCACGGTAAAGCGTGTATCAGAATTTCACAGTATTTTGCTGAAGAATTAGGTCAGGAATGTGTTATGAATATCTGGACAGGCGACGGCTTTAAGGATATTCCGGCTGACAGAATGGGTCCACGTGTTCGTTATAAGGAAGCTATCGACGAAATTCTTTCCGAGCCTTTTGATTTCAACAAAGTAAAGCCCTGTGTTGAGAGTAAGGTATTCGGTATCGGTGTTGAGGCTTATACTGTGGGCAGTGCAGAGTTCTCACTCTCTTATGCTGCGGCTAACAGCGACAAATGTATTCCTCTTATGGATAACGGACATTATCACCCAACGGAGGTTGTGTCAGACAAAATTCCTGCTTTGCTCGCATTCTTCCCCGAAATTGCACTTCACGTAACAAGACCTATCCGTTGGGATAGTGACCATGTGGTACTTCTTGACGACGAAACAAAGGAAATCTGCAAAGAGATAGTTCGTTGCGGCGGTCTTGAGGGCAGAGTAAAAATCGCACTTGACTATTTTGATGCATCAATTAACCGAATTTCCGCTTGGACAGTAGGTCTTAGAAATACTCAAAAGGCTTTACTTATGGCATTACTTACCCCTGATATGACCAATTTGCAGAACAGTGATAACTGGACCGAGCTTATGGTAAGAGCAGAGGAGCTTAAAACAATGCCTTTTGGAGATGTCTGGGCAGAATATTGCAGAAAGTGTAACGCTCCGCTTGATGGCGAATGGTTCAGCACCGTTAAGAATTACGAAACGCAAGTTTTAGCAAAGAGAGGATAATAAAAATGAAAGATATTTTAAATGCTCCTTTTGTGGAGGAAATGAAAAAGGTAACCGCTAATATGTACCGTCTTGGCTGGGATGAGAGAAACGGCGGAAATGTAAGTTATATGTTAGAAGAGGAACAGGTGGCAGAA
>JBGUVH010000050.1:0-8492 GCA_045134215.1 Acutalibacteraceae bacterium | reverse complement strand
ATGTTTCACGGTTTTTGTTTAATTTTGTTTTTTTTTATTTTTTTTAAAATTTTCTGGCATAGTTTTTATTTTTTTTAGATATTTTTTAAATGGGACTTAAATATAAGATTAGAAACGAACTCGACTCTGAATTTGCTACAGTAACCTATACCGAGGCTGTTGAAATTCTTCAGAACAGCGGTCATAAGTTTGAATATAAGGTTGAATGGGGCTGTGATTTACAGAGTGAGCACGAAAGATATTTAACCGAAGAGGTATTCAAAAAGCCTTTGTTTGTTACAAACTATCCAAAAGAAATAAAAGCCTTCTATATGCGACTTAATGATGATGGTAAAACCGTTGCAGCCGTTGACTGTCTTGTTCCGGGAATCGGAGAGATTATAGGCGGAAGTCAGCGTGAAGAACGTCTTGACCTGCTTGTAAAACGCATTGAAGAAATTGGCGGAACAGAGGAAGAATATGGCTGGTATCTTGACCTTAGGCGCTTCGGCGGTGCTAAGCACGCAGGCTTTGGTCTAGGTTTTGAAAGACTTATTATGTATGTAACGGGAATCTCTAATATCCGTGATGTTCTCCCCTTCCCAAGAACTACAGGCTCTGCAGAATTCTAAAAAGATTAATCCGACAAGCTTAGCTTGTCGGATTTTTCATATAAATAGTGCAGTTAGAAAAGCTGTTGCTGCCGCACACAGTGCCACAACAATAAGAGGCTTTTTTAAATATGCCAATATGAGTGCCGTTGCTGTTCCCACAGCAGCGGTTATATAATTTCCTGTAGAATAAAATATTGCAGGAACTGTCATTGATGATAGCACAGCGTAAGGCACATAATATAAAAAGCTCCTTACAAACCGCGATTTTATCTGCTTTCTCATAAGGGTAAAGGGTAACATCCTGATAAGATATGTAACAAGAGCCATAAGAATAATATAAACAGCTATACTCATTCTTCAGCCTCCTTTACAGGAAAGAGAAGGGCGGCTGTAACGGAAGCTATAACCGCGCATATAATTATAGCAAATCCGCTTGATATAAAAGGCGCCAGATAATAGAAAGCGGTGCTTAACAATACGGCAAGTAAGACGGCAAAAAGAATATTTCTGTTTTCCTTTGCAGGTGGAACAACTATAGCTATAAACATAGCGTAAAGCATTATACCAAGCGCACCTGTAAGAATAGCGGGAAACACCGTTCCTGCCAATGAGCCAAGCAAGGTTCCCCCTACCCAGCCAAGCCAGGAAATAAAAACCATACCGTACATATAGGACGGCTTTACTTTACCGTCCTGAGAATAGGCAACAGCAAATATTTCATCGGTAATACCGAATGCTGCCGCAATTCTGTGAGGTATAGTAAATGAGCTATCCAGCTTTTGACTAAGAGATATTCCCATAAGTGCATATCTTAAATTAATGATAAACTGACTGAGTATTATTTCAATATAGCTTCCCATTGCCGCTATTATTCCCACTCCTGCAGCCTGTCCGGCAGAGGTAAGATTAAGAGCCGAAATAAGTGTAGCCTGAAGGGGTGTAAGCCCATTTGCCACCGCAGTAATACCAAAGCCAAAGGAAACCGAAAGATATCCAAGACAAATGGGAAAGCCTTGTATTACACCTCTTTTAAAGGTAAGCTTCATTTAATATTCCCACTTCTCACTGTTATAAAGACTTACCGCAATAAGAACGTCGTTTTCAAAATAAAAATTAAGGATGTTTTTGCCGTTCTTTACAGAAAGCTTATCCATACCCTCAAGAGCAAAAGGCATATAGAAAAATTCTTTTGAATCAGCAATACTGCTTTCAGGCTTTAATTCGGAAATTGCCGAATTTACTTCATATTTACTGGAAAGACCTACTGTAAAGCCGAAAACGGTATCAGTGCCTATAATACAGGAAATACCGTCGCTTTCTTTTCCGCTTTTATAGCAATAATAAAAACCGTCTACAGTATATGCATCTTTATTACCGAATTTCTGAAATTCAATAATACCCTCATGACCGTCGCCGCCTTCGTGAGTATGTTCCCCACCACTCTGCTCGGCTTCTTTTTCAATATCATCAGGGTCAAAACCCAAAGCATATTTAGCCTCGCTTATCATTCCTGCGCTGACATAATAATTAATATCAATTTCATAAGCAGAAGAATTATTATCTTTTTCTTCCTTACAGCCTATAAAACAAAATACCATAGAAAATACAAGTAATAGAGCAATAATTTTTTTCATAGTTTTCTCCTTATTTAGAGTGCTTATGCAACAGCTCACTTCTCTGATTCCACAGCTCCTGTGAAAGATCAACATAATAGGTATGAGGCTTTTCAAAACGCTTAACCTCATCCCAAAGAAGCTCAACCTGTTCCTTGCAATATTTTGCAATTTCACTTACAGACGGGCTTTCATAAACAAGATTTCCCTTTTCATAAACCTTCACCTGAAGCTTTTTAGCAACAAAATTTTCAACTGTTTTACGCTTCCAGGTATATTCGGGGTGGAAAATCTCATAAGGAGCACTGTCATCAATTTTCTCATAACCCATAGTCATTACATCAGCAATACATTTTCCGCTTTCCTTATCATACAGACGCCACGGTATTTTAACACCTGGGATAGTAATTTTAGCGGTATTTTCGCTTATTTTAATTTTTGGTATAATTTCTCCGTCCTTTTCCACCGCTACCAATTTATACACACCGCCGAAAACAGGCTCCTTAGCAGCAGTAATAAGACGCTCACCAACACCAAAAATATCAACTTTTGCTCCCTGTATCAGCATATCTCTTATTAGATATTCATCAAGGGAGTTTGATACAACGATTTTACAATCCTCATAACCTGCATCATCCAGCATTTTTCTTGCTTTTTTGGTGATATAAGTTATGTCTCCGCTGTCAATACGTATTCCTTTAGGACGCTTTCCCATAGGCTTTAAAACCTCGTTAAAAACCTTTATAGCATTTGGAATGCCGCTTTTTAGTACATTATAGGTATCAACAAGAAGAGTTGTACTGTCAGGATACTTTTCAGCATAGGTTTTAAAGGCTTCGTATTCGCTGTCAAAAAGCTGAACCCAGCTATGTGCCATTGTTCCCGAAGGATTAACATCAAAATCCTTTCCTGTAAGCACACAGGCAGTTCCTACACAGCCACCGATTATTGCCGCCCTTGCACCAAGCACCGCCGCATCATATCCGTGAGCCCTTCGAGAACCGAATTCAAGAACAGGTCTACCCTCTGCCGCACGTACTATTCTGTTAGCCTTGGTAGCAATAAGTGACTGATGATTAATTGTAAGCAGTACCATTGTTTCTACAAGGAAAGCCTGCATAATAGGACCTCTTACGGTAATAATAGGCTCTCTGGGGAATATAGGAGTTCCCTCAGGCACAGCCCACACATCGCACTCAAACTTAAAATCCTTTAAAAAAGCAAGATAGCGTTCATCGAACAGATTTAAACCTCGTAAATACTCTATATCATCTTTATCAAAAGATAGATTTTCAAAATATTCAATAAGCTGATGAAGTCCCGCCATAATAGCATATCCGCCCTCTTCAGGTACTCGGCGGAAAAACATATCGAAATAAGCAATAGTTCCTTCCATCTGACTGTCAAGAATGCCATTTGCCATAGTCATTTCATAAAGGTCCATCAGCATACTTAAATTGCGCTTATCCATTATTTATACCACTTCTTTAATATTTTCTCCAAACCATTTTGTTTACCACACCGGTATAAGACTGAATAATCTTGACCACCTTTGTAGAAACATTTTCTTCCCTGTAGTCAGGTACAGGAATACCTATATCATTATTCTTATTCATTTCCACTGCTGTATCCACAGCCTGTAAAAGACTTTTTTCATCAATTCCTGCAAGGATAAAACAAGCCTTATCAAGTGCCTCAGGGCGTTCTGTTGAAGTACGGATACAAACAGCAGGGAAAGGTTTACCGATACTGGTAAAGAAGCTGCTTTCCTCAGGAAGAGTTCCGCTGTCAGACACAACAGCAAAGGCATTCATTTGCAGACAGTTATAATCGTGGAAGCCTAAGGGTTCATGTTGAATAACTCTCTTGTCAAGCTTAAAGCCGCTCTCTGTAAGACGCTTTTTGCTTCTTGGATGACAAGAATAAAGGATAGGCATATCATATTTTTCTGCCATTTTATTAATAGCGGTAAACAGAGAATTAAAATTCTTCTCTGTGTCTATATTTTCCTCTCTGTGTGCAGAAAGGAGTATGTACTTCCCTTTTTGGAGTCCCAAACGGGAGTGTATATCACTTGCCTCAATATCGCTTAAATTATTGTGAAGCACTTCAGCCATAGGAGAGCCTGTTACATAGGTACGCTCTTTAGGTAGTCCGCAATCTGCAAGATAACGGCGGGCATGCTCACTATAGGCCAAGTTAACGTCTGAAATAATATCTACTATTCTTCTGTTGGTTTCCTCAGGTAAACATTCATCCTTACATCTGTTACCTGCTTCCATATGAAAAATCGGAATATGCAGACGCTTTGCACCTATAACAGAAAGACAGGAATTTGTGTCTCCCAGAACAAGCACAGCATCGGGTTTAATCTCCACCATAAGCTGATAGGATTTGGCAATAATATTACCCATAGTTTCCCCAAGGTCGTTTCCAACCGCTTCCATATAAACATCGGGTGCCTCAAGTTTTAGGTCTTTAAAAAACACACCATTAAGGTTATAATCATAGTTTTGACCTGTGTGTGCAAGAACTGTATCAAAATACTGTCTGCACTTATTTATAACGGCAGCAAGACGAATTATCTCAGGGCGTGTACCCACGATAATAAGAAGCTTTAATTTCCCGTTGTTTTTAAATCCTTTACTCATTTTCGCTCACCTCAAAAATATGGAGTTTGTTATAAATGGATATTCTCTTTTTATCATCAGCCGAAGCATTGAATACAGACGCCTTTTTTCCGAAGCCTACTAATACAAGATAACGAACAATTCTGTATAAATAAACAAACGGACATAAAATTTTATATTTTTCTACTATGGGATAAATATCTTTTGTTGATGCTTTAAGAGTTCTGTAAGCTTTACGAATTCTATCAGCTTTACTTCGGTTTTTTCTTTGGACATTATCAGATATTCTTCCACGAAGCTTGTCCTTTTTTCCAAAATTCCCGCCTTTTAAAATATCTTCGATTATTTCACTGCAAATATCATCATCGACGGTTCCGCACCATTTCGGTTTTGCTGTACCGAAATATTTATTACAAAGACAGGTCATTACACACATATAATTATAAAGACCAATATCCTTTAAGAATGGTACAAGCTCATCATTCCAAAAGGAATCGTCTGCCGTTTTATTGACAAAATTTCCCCAATCAAGAAGATGGCGAAGCCCTATTCCCTCACCCAGCATATGATGCTGCATATGAAGAAGCAGTATAAGTGCATGATATTTGCTTTCTGCCACACGAAAGCTACCGTTACCCACATCTTTTATAACTGTATTGTTTACGGCTTCTTTAATAAAACCTCTTATTTTTTCGCCAACCTCTCCCTCTGGTATACCTGCAACCTCAAAGTGCATTTCAAGGTGTGAGTCGGGTTTTGTAAATACCACATGGCAAGGGTGATGCTCATGAGAAGCCTCAAACCCATTTTTAATAAGAAGCTCTTTTATTTTATTTTTATGGTTAGGGTCTATAAGAAAATCCACATCACCGAGCGTTCTTAAAGATGGATTGGGATAATATACTGCCGAAGACTCACCCTTTATTATACAGTAAGGCAAAGCTTCTTTTTCCAGCAACCCCACCAATTCCTTTTGAGAGTTGGATATGCGAGAATATTTACTCATAAGACCAAGTGAAAACTTAAACCATTTGTCATATATATCTTTAGGAATTTTATCCTTAATAGAAGAGGTTTGGTCAAATACCAAAAGAGCAACAGCTTGAGCATAAGCCTCATTAGCAAGTTCTTTCCAGTTAATATCAGCATCAACATCGGAAATACTCTCATCGGTGACAGATGTCTTTATGATATTAAGTAGCAGCGCCTGCTCTTTTGTCATAACCAATTCTCCTTTCTATTTTATACTATTTCAAAAAAAGTATCAGGATGATTTTTATCAAACTGCTCATTAGCCCACATAAGCGTAACGAGGTCGTCAGTTTCACTTAAATTTATAATGTTATGAGTATAGCCGGGAAGCATATGAACAGCCTCTATCTTTTCACCGCTAACATAAAAATCAAGCACCTCATCAGTACCAATTTTCCTTTGCTGAATAAGAGCCTTACCTGAAACCACAATAAAGAATTCCCATTTTGTATGGTGCCAATGCTGTCCCTTTGTAATACCAGGTTTTGAAATATTAACCGAAAACTGTCCGCAATTCACAGTTTTCAAAAGCTCCGTAAAACTGCCTCGCTCGTCAATATTCATCTTTAGCTCAAAAGCCGCTTTTTCTTTAGGCAAATAGGAAAGATATGTTGAATATAGCTTTTTAGCAAAACTCCCCGATGGGATTTCAGGCATTAAAAGGGTTTCGGGCTGTGCTTTAAAGCTATCGAGTAAATCTACAATTTCACCAAGGGTCACCTTATGAGTAACAGGACAAACACAGAAATTGCCATCTCGGTGTTCTCTTCCCTCAAGGCACAAAAGCATTTCTTCCATAAGGTCATCTATGTAAAGAAGAGTAAGCTCTACACTGGAATCATTAACAGTAATCGGCAAATCATTTGCTATATTATTGCAAAAGGTTGCAACAGCACTATTGTAATTAGGTCTGCACCATTTACCGAAAAGATTCGGGAAACGGTAAACAAGTACCCTTGCGCCTGTTTCCTTTCCATAGGCAAAAAACAGGTCCTCCCCAGCCTTTTTGCTCTGTCCGTAAGGACCGTTATAGCGTCCTTCAAGAGAAGCTTGAATGGAACTGCTAAGCATTATAGGACAGATATTATTATACTTTTTCAGGGTATCAAGAAGAGTAGACCCAAAGCCAAAATTGCCCTTCATAAACTCTTCCTGATTTTCAGGACGGTTTACTCCCGCAAGATTAAATACAAAATCCGCATTTTTACAGGCTTCCTCTAAATGCTCTTTCGGTGAGTCTATATCGTAAAGATACAGTTCTTCAATATTTATTCCGGGGTGCGTTCTGTCCTTGCCGTCTTTAATATTTTTTAGTGCTTCGGTAAGGTTTTTACCCACAAAGCCCTTAGCACCGGTGATAAGTATTTTCATTATTACTTACCCCAATTTTCAAGTTCTTCACGGATATAAGCTAAAGACAAAAGCTTTTCCTTTACCTGCTCAACGCTTAAAAGCTCAGTGTTATTGGAGTCAAAGAGTGTAAGGGGATTACGCTCTACATCGCCGTCTTTAAAGTATTTATCGTAGTTAAGACCTCTGTTATCACTGGGTACGCGGTAAAACTCACCCATATCAACAGCATTAGCACATTCTTCGTTAGTAAGAAGTGTTTCATACATCTTCTCGCCGTGTCTGATTCCAATAACCTTAATCTCGGTTTTAGGGTTAAACAGCTCTGTTACAGCCTTTGCAAGAGTTTCAATTGTACAAGCAGGAGCTTTCTGAACCAAAATATCACCGTTAACACCATTCTCAAAAGCAAAAAGAACAAGGTCAACAGCTTCATCAAGACTCATAATAAATCTTGTCATACTGGGCTCGGTAATGGTTATTGCATTTCCCTGCTTTATCTGGTCTATCCAAAGAGGGATAACGCTACCGCGAGAGCACATTACATTACCGTAACGAGTACAGCAAATTTTTGTGTTTTTAGTAGTTCTTGATTTAGCAACGGCAACGCGTTCCTCAAGAGCCTTAGTGATACCCATCGCATTAACAGGGTAAGCAGCTTTATCGGTAGAAAGACAGATAACACTCTTAACACCCTCGTCTATTGCTGCTGTAAGAACATTATCGGTACCAATAACATTAGTTCTAACCGCTTCCATTGGGAAGAATTCACAGGAAGGCACCTGCTTTAGTGCTGCTGCATGGAAAATAAAATCCACACCGTGCATAGCGTTTTTAACACTTGACAAATCTCTTACATCGCCGATATAAAACTTTATTTTATCGGCAACTTCAGGCATTTTGGCCTGAAATTCGTGACGCATATCGTCCTGCTTTTTCTCATCTCTTGAGAAAATACGAATTTCTCCAATATCTGTCTTTAAAAATCTGTTGAGCACAGCGTTACCGAAAGAACCGGTACCACCGGTGATAAGTAAAGTTTTATCTTTAAAAAGTGACATAGCTATTACCTCTTATTAATCTTTATCAGTATATATTCTTTTCCACGCTATTGGATACGCTTTTTTTAACTTTTCTAATACCACAGAATTATAATTATTATTCACATTTTCAAACGCCATTTGTTCTACCTGAGAGCCTCTGATCGTTGAAAAAGGTTTATGATATTTTCGTGTTTTAATCATACGAGTACCATTTTGTGCACACATAAACAT
>JBGUVH010000049.1:0-2469 GCA_045134215.1 Acutalibacteraceae bacterium | reverse complement strand
TAAAATATATAGGCTATTGTTCATTAGCCTTTGGTTATGCTTTCGATTTTGACGGTCTTTCTTTTATGCTCGACCAGCAAGGCATAGAACATGACCCTGTTACAGAAGAAAACGCTGTTTATTATGCTTCTCTGACAGGCTTTTCTCTCGATTGCTTTATAATTTGCGTTGCAAATGAGAATACAAAAATCTATGCACCAACTGACTCTGCAGGGCATAATTACTGCAAAATGTTTGGTGTTAATTATCGCTCATCTCAGGCAATAACGCCAAAACTTCTTTCTGCAAAGCAGACCGCAACAGGTGTTGAAATCCAGTGGACATATTCTTCTGATGCTGATGGGTATTATATCTATCGTAAAAACAAATCAGGGGATTATGTGAAAATTGCAACTGTTAAAGGAAAGGTCAATCTTTCATACACAGATACAAAAGCATATTCTTCATACGAGAATACATATACAGTCAAAGCTTATAACAAAAACGGCGTAAGCAGATATTTTACAAAAGGTGTTTCGGCATATTATATTCCTACTCCGAAGCTCACTTCTGCAAGTAACTATTATAGTGGTGTAAAGGTGTCCTGGGAAAAGGTTTCAACTGCCACAAACTATAATATTTACAGAAAAGAAAAGGGTGCTTCATCTTGGGAGCCTATCGGTACTGTAAGCAAATCCAAGCTTTATTATATAGATAAGGATGTAATAAATCTTGAAAAATACCAATACACAGTTCGTGCTTATGACGATAATAGTGTAAGCGAATATAACACAGTCGGTGTTGGTACAAAATATGTTAAAGCTCCAACTGTTAAAACATTCAAAAATGTTACAAGTGGCGTGTATTTAAAATGGAGTAAGGTTTCGGGTGCCTCCTCTTACCGCGTTTACAGAAAAACTGAAAATGGTAGCTGGAAGCTTATTAAAAAGCTTAATAACGAAACCTTCAATTACACCGATAAAGATGTTAAAAGTGGCGTTAAATACACTTATGCAGTCAAAGCTGTTGCTTCAGGCACATTAAGCGGTTATTATTCCAAAACAACCGAGTATCTTAAAAAGAGTGTTGTAACAGGTGCAAAGAGCACAAAGTCAGGAATAACAATCAATTATTCCAAAACCGCAGGTGCAGATAAATATCGCATTTACAGAAGAGTAAGCGGTGAGGACGAGTGGACAAGAATTGCTACTGTTAAAGGTGCATCAAATGTTTCTTATAAAGACAAAACCGCTAAAAAAGGTAAGACCTATTATTATACAGTAAGAGCTTACAGCGGCTCATATAAAAGCGCTTATGATACAACAGGATACAAAATAAAGGACAAATATTGATATGTTTGATTTTTTAAAAAAGAAAAAAGAACCTCAGGGCTATGTTCATAAACCCCGGGATTTTGACAGAGATGAAAGAATAGAAATTCAGAAAATTGTTTCATCAATTCCCGTTACAAGGAAATTACTTTCTCAGGATTTATTGATAACGGCAATTAATAATTATGTTGTAAAAAACATTAAAATCGGCTCAACTGCCGCAAGAAATGTTAACACAACAAAATACCCTCAGGTGTTTTTCGGTTCCTTTAAAGATTTAATTGAAAGCACCGAAAACCTTGTTAAAATCGAACCTTATTGGCGATTTGAGGGTAATGGTCCGACAGACCAGATGAACGATATAAATGCCCGAAGAGATAAAATTATCCGTGGCTTTATAAATGAATCATTTAATGATTTGGTTAAACAAATCGAAATTCAGCGCAGTCCTGCAAAAAAGCAGAAGCTTTTTGACGATTATCAGAACTCGTTGATTAATAACATTGATATTTGCGGTGAAGAGAATTTTGAATTCTTCAAAGACCTTTGCCGTGAAAAATTAAATATTCAGGAATAAAAAATTACTATATAGGGGAGAACGAAAAATGGCTTACCTTACCGACATTGAAATTGCACAGAGCTGTAAAATGAAACCCATCACCGAAATTGCTGAAAAAGCAGGTGTTGGTAAAGAGTACCTTGAACCTTATGGTTGGTACAAAGCAAAAATTGATTTATCATACCTTAAAAAGAGTGAAAAACAAGGTAAACTTATTCTTGTTACCGCTATTACTCCTACTCCTGCAGGTGAGGGTAAAACAACAACTACAATCGGTCTTGCAGATGCGATGAACCTTTGCGGTTATAACACTTGCGTTGCTCTTCGTGAACCTTCTCTTGGCCCCGTTTTCGGTGTTAAGGGCGGTGCTGCAGGTGGCGGTTATGCTCAGGTTGTTCCTATGGAAGATATTAACCTTCACTTTACAGGTGACTTCCACGCTATCGGTGCTGCAAATAATCTTCTTGCAGCAATGCTGGATAATCATATTCAGCAGGGTAATGCTCTCGGTATTGATGTTAAACGCATTACATGGAAGCGTTGCGTTGATATGAACGACAGACAGCTTCGTAATATCGTTGACGGTCTTGGGGGAAGAAT
>JBGUVH010000048.1:0-7486 GCA_045134215.1 Acutalibacteraceae bacterium | reverse complement strand
AGTTCACCGCTTATCATATCAATATAACAGTCAGCGCCTATTTCCTGTCCATCGAGAAATTCCTGTATCAAAAGATTATTGTTATGGGCAAAAAGTAATTCTACCGTTTCTTTGTCATAAACCTTTGAAATAGCTATACTGGCACTTCCGCAGACAGGCTTAACAAAAACAGGGTACTTTGCGATTCCTTTTTCTATATCATCAAAAAATTCTTCTTTATTGATGTATGATTTTGCACAGTTATAACCATTCTCGCATAGCCACTTATACATTTCCCACTTATTGAGAGTCATTTCACAAAGCTCATAATCAGAACCTATTACTATAGTGCCTACCGCTTTAAACTTTTCAACATTTTCAGCAAGAAGTGAAAGTTCGGGGTCAATAAGAGATAATACCCCGTCTATTTTCTCTTTTTTACAAATGTCAAGAATAACCTCTATATACCCGTATTCAGTCATTCTTGGAACCTTGTAAAACTTATCTGCTTCATACACAGCAGGAGCAATATAACTACAATCAGTAGCAATTACATTTCCTATTCCACATAAAGTTTTTTTAAAATACTGAATAACCTTATTTCTCGTTCCAGCACTTAAGATCAAAATATTCATAATAAAACTCCCAAGTATATAAAATCATTCATTAAAGTTTGCAGCCAAAAAATCCTCTTGCGTATTTTTTCTCCGAACTAAAACTATATCATTATTAATTTCCGTATAAACCGCAGGATAAAACTCTATAAACTGTGGTATTAATCCCATTGTATATGCACCTACTCTTTTAAAAACGACCTCATCTCCCACACTCAGCGTTGTATCTTTAATTTCAAAAAACCTATCATCTTCCATACACGTAAAACCGCAGAGTATCTGAGACTGCTTTTCAAAAGTTTCCTGTCTATGTTTTAAAATATAATCGTACCGAGTTTTCCTTTTAAACGGATCTATATGTATTCTACTTCCGTCCAAAAGAACAAATCTGTTGTTTTTTGTAACTTTTTCATCCACTACAGTTGTGATGTAATCAACACCAGAACCAATTAAAGATATCCCCGGTTCGATTATCAAATTTGTTATTAACAACAGGGGTTCTTTATTGAAAACTTCATAAACCACGGAAAAATAATCTTCAAAGTTCGGTTTGCCGGGAACACCACCAAAAAAGCCACCGCCAATATCAACATACCTAAGCCTCAAAGAATATTCCCTAACTATATTAACAACCATTTCAGCGATAACTTTATAAATAGTAGTGCTTCTAGTCTTAGAGCTACAATGCATATGAAAACCAGAAAGAACAATATCATTTTTCTCTAAAAAAGAAATTGCTTCATAAAGTTGTCCTCTCTCATACGAAAATCCGAACCTTCCGTCCTCATCACCACATTGTGATTCACCTTCGCAATAATCTTCAATACAAAAATTCACCCGCAAACCTACAGAAGCGTTTTTAATTTTTTCTCTGTCACATTCAAGTAACCAAGAAAGTTCTCTTTTAGAATCAATATTTACCTTTGCTCCGTTTTCAACAGCTTCTATAAATTCTTTTTTCCCTTTAACAGGTCCGTTAAATATAATATTTTTTATATCATATCCCAATGCTTTAGCCAGAGAATACTCATCAGACGATACCACTTCTGCCCATATTTTTTTCTGTTTCATATGTTTAATTATCCATGGCAGATTATTTGTTTTAAAAGAATACCCTATTATACCTTTCGGCCATTTGCTATGTAATGCAAAAAATGCCTCATCTATTAATTTATCAATCTCTACAGTTTTTATCAGAAAATACGGTGTTTGCAATTTTTCCATACTTTTCCTCCATAAAGCATATTACCTTTTCAAAATTTTTCGATTATATCAAAGCCTTACCAGCATTTTCTGCATACTGTTTCTTTCTATATGCATCAAAATCATCCAAATCATCCAATCCTATTCCTTCTCTTTTTAGCACTGTTTGTACCGTTTTGAAAAAAATTTTCAAGTCAAGAAAAAAGTGAAGGTTCTCAACGTAGTGGACATCTAAAGCAAATCTGTCTTCCCATATAAGAGCATTTCTTCCATGAGTCTGAGCGTAACCGGTTAATCCTGGTCTAACCAAATGTCTTTTCTTTTCAAAATCATTATAAAATGGAAGGTAATTAACCATAAGAGGTCTTGGTCCTACTATCGACATATCGCCTTTTAAAATATTAATAAGCTCGGGCAACTCATCAAGAGATGTACTACGCAATATTCTGCCGTATTTTGTAAGTCGTACATCGTCAGGAAGCAGAACTCCGTTTTCATCGGTTTCGCAAGTCATAGTACGGAACTTTATAAGTTTAAATATTTTTTCGTTCTTACCGGGACGGTCCTGAGTAAAGAAGGGGTTTCCTTTCATCTTTATCGCACCAAGAACAATAAGAATAAGAAGTGCTGGTGATAATACACAAAGTGCAGCAAACGACAATATTATGTCTATGACACGCTTAAAGAATATTGCGTACATTATGTAACTCCTTAAAACAAATTTTTAATTATTTCTATCACCTTATCCTGCTCAGCGTTAGTCATTTTTATGTCACTGGGCAGGCAGACGCCTCTGCTGAAAATATCCTCTGCAACGTTTTCAGACTTTGCTGATATAAAATCATAGCCTTCAAACAAAGGATGCATATGCATAGGTTTCCAAATAGGACGGGCTTCTATATTCTCTTCTGCAAGAGCATTTACTATATCCATAAACTGAATCTTACAGCCTTTATCCATAAGAATACAGGAGAGCCAGAAGTTAGGGTCACTACATTCGAGGTATGGGTTCATACTTACAGGTAAATCCTTAAACGCTTCTTTGTAACGGTTATAAATTTTGCGTTTTAACTCCTTATGCTCATCAAGATGGAGAAGCTGTCCCCTGCCTATACCTGCTACAATATTACTCATTCTGTAGTTGTAGCCTGTTTCACTATGCTGATACCAAGGGGCAGGATCCCTTGACTGAGTAGACCAGAAGCGAGCTTTTTCTATTGCCTTCTCATCATCGCACAGTAGCATACCGCCACCCGAAGTAGTGATTATCTTGTTGCCATTGAAGCTTATAGCATTATACTTTCCGAAGGTACCAGTCTGTACACCTTTATATGTAGCTGAAAGGCTTTCTGCGGCGTCTTCAATAAGCACAGCACCATGCTGGTCACAAATAGCTCTTATCTCATCAAGCTTTGCAGGTACACCGTAAAGGTTTACCACAATTACACATTTACACTCAGGATATTTTTCAAAGGCAAGACGAAGCGCCTCAGGGTCCATATTCCATGTTTCGTATTCACTGTCAATAAATACCTGTCTGCCCTTTTCATAGGTAACAGGATTTACAGTAGCCGCAAAGGTAAGGTCCGAACAAAAAACAACATCTCCCGCCTTAACATCTGCAAGTTTAACAGACAGATGCAGAGCAGCTGTTCCGCTTATACAAGCGGTAGCATACCCTACACCAATATATTCAGCCATTTCTTTTTCAAAACCGTCAACATTTGCACCGAGAGGTGCAACCCAGTTAGTATCAAAAGCCTCTTTAATATATTTTTGTTCTTCGCCATGCATAGTAGGTGACGAAAGAAAAATTCTTTTGTTCAATTGCGCCATTATTTTCACTCCCTGTGTTTTTTTCAAGACACAATAATCCCATTCTTAATATATTATAGATTATACTACACAAGTAAAAAAAAATCAACAGTTTTAGTTACTCATTCCACTCACCACATTGTAACGCTACATTTTTGCAAATTTTTGTCAACACCGACTATTGACTTATGAAGCGTGATATGTTATTATTTTAAAAGATTAATATATTGGAGGTCAGTACAGTGAAACATATCGTTACTATTGAAACTAGAAATCTTTGCGAAAGCGCTAAAAACGGCGGTTGCGGAGAGTGTCAGACTTCTTGTCAGTCTGCTTGTAAGACCAGCTGCGGTATTGCTAATCAGCAGTGTGAAAACACCGAGGAAAGCAAATAAAAGCAAAACCAAAATGCCGCCATATCGGCGGCATTTTTTCTTATAATTCTAAAGGAGTTATTTATGATTCATCAGTATAAACTGGGCGGTTTTAACATTGTTCTTGATGTGTGCAGCGGTTCTGTTCACGTTGTGGACGAGGTTGCCTATGACATAATTTCATTATTTGAAAACAACGAAAAAGAATATGTTATACAGAAGGTGTGTGAACTGCACACAGATATAGCAGAAGCAGAAATTCTTGATTGCTATAGCCAAATCGAAGAGCTTAAAAACAGCGGTAAGCTTTTTGCTCCCGATACCTTCGAGAGTATGGCAGGCGCGCTAAAAGAAAAGACTGCAGGGGTAGTAAAAGCCCTTTGCATACATATTGCCCATACCTGTAATTTAAACTGCGAATACTGCTTTGCAAGTCAGGGAAAATATCACGGAGACAGAGCAGTTATGAGCTTTGAGGTAGGTAAACGCGCCCTTGATTTTCTTGTTGAAAATTCGGGAAGCAGAAAAAATCTTGAGGTTGACTTTTTCGGCGGTGAGCCCCTTATGAACTTCGAGGTTGTAAAACAAATGGTAGCCTACGCCCGAAGCATTGAAAAGGAAAAGGGCAAAAACTTCCGCTTTACCCTTACCACCAACGGACTTCTTGTTGATGATGATGTTATTGAATTTTCCAATAAGGAAATGAGTAATGTGGTTTTAAGCCTTGACGGGCGAAAAGAGGTTCACGACCGTTATAGAGTGGATTATGCAGGAAATGGTAGCTGGGAAAAAATTGTTCCTAAATTCCAGAAATTCGTAAACGCCAGAGGCAACAAAAACTATTATATGCGTGGCACCTTTACCCACAATAACCCCGACTTTTTAGAGGACATCAAAACTATGCTTGAGCTTGGCTTTAGTGAGCTTAGTATGGAGCCTGTGGTATGTGAAAAGGGCGATAAAAACGAGCTGACAATGGACGATTTACCCATTGTTATGGAGCAGTATGAAAGGTTAGCCGAATTAATGCTTCAAAAGGATAAAGAAGGCAAACCCTTCACCTTCTACCACTATATGATTGACCTTACAGGCGGTCCTTGTATCTACAAGCGTATTTCAGGCTGTGGAAGCGGTACCGAATATGTGGCAGTTACCCCTTGGGGTGACCTTTACCCCTGCCATCAGTTTGTAGGGGAAGAAAAGTTCAAGTTAGGCGACATTTGGAAGGGTGTTACCAACAAAGAGGTTCAAAACGAATTTATGGGCTGTAATGTTTATGCACATGCGGAATGTAAGGACTGCTGGGCAAGACTTTACTGTTCAGGTGGCTGCGCTGCAAATGCATATCACGCTACAGGAAAGGTTACAGGCGTTTATAAATACGGCTGTGAGCTGTTTAAAAAGAGAATGGAATGTGCAATTATGGTTGCTATTGCCCGTCAGCTTGGTGATAGTCAGTGAACACACCTATTTATGATTTTGTAAACAAGTACAGGAAAAGCGGTACTTTGCGTCTTCATATGCCTGGACATAAAGGCACTTCCCTTTTAGGTGTTGAAGAATATGATATTACCGAAATAAAGGGTGCTGACAGTCTGTATGAAGCACAGGGAATCATAAAAGAAAGTGAGAACAACGCTTCTCTGCTTTTCGGCTTTCCTACCTTTTACAGCACCGAAGGCTCTTCACAGTGTATCCGCGCTATGCTTTTTCTTGCAAAGCAAAAGGGTATCAAAAGAATACTGGCAGGCAGAAATGCTCACAAAGCCTTTATTACCGCCTGTGCCTTGCTTGATTTAGAGGTTGAGTGGCTATACGGCAGCTCTTCATATCTTTCCTGTAATATTGATGAAGACAGTCTTAAAGAAGCAATAGTTAAAGAAAAGCCCGATGCTGTTTATATCACAAGCCCCGATTATCTGGGAAATCTTTCTGATGTAAAAGCTATAAGCGAAATATGCAAAAAGCATAACATTTTACTTCTTGTTGACAACGCTCACGGCGCTTATCTTAAATTTTTAGAAAACTCGCTTCATCCAATAGATTTAGGTGCAGATATGTGCTGTGATTCGGCGCACAAAACACTGCCCTGTCTTACAGGGGGGGCTTATCTTCATATTAAGAACAAAAGCCTTGCAGTAAAAGCAAAAAATGCCTTGTCATTTTTTGGCTCAACAAGTCCTTCGTATCTTATTTTGCAGTCCTTAGACCTTGTGAATAAATACATTTCTGAGGGCTATAAGGAAAAGCTTCATAGCTTTATTCTTAAGGTCGAAAGCTTCAAAAAAGTATTAAAAAGCAAGGGCTACTCTCTTTATGAAAATGAACCGTTAAAGGTTACAATATGTACTAAAGCCTATGGCTACAGTGGTTATGATTTTGCAGAAATTTTAAGAGAAAACAAAATAGAATGTGAATTTTCCGACCCTGATTTTACGGTGCTTATGCTATCAGTCGACACCGACCTTAAAAGGCTTGAAAATGTGTTACTTATCATACCGCAAAAAGCACCTGTACCCGTCTTCCCTCCCCGTTTTTCAAAGCCCGAAAAAGCCTTGTCAGTAAGACAGGCTATAATGTGTGACAGCGAGGAAATTGAGGTTGAAAATGCCGAAGGCAAAATACTTTCTGGGCTAAATGTTGGCTGTCCCCCTGCTGTGCCAATAGCTGTCTGCGGAGAAAAAATAGACAAAGATATAATTCGGTGCTTTAAGTATTACGGAATAAATAAGTGTATAGTTATTAAAAGAGGCTGTCTTGCATAGACAGCCTCTTGAATTATTCTTCTATTTGTTCTTTCTTTTCTTCCATAATTGCAGTAAAGCGCTCACCGTCAATTTTTTCTTCGGTAAAGAGTACCTTTGCTACTTCGTGAAGCTTCGGCATATTATCTTTAAGGATATTTATTGCCTTATCGTACTGTGTCATAACAATAGAGTTTATTTCCTCGTCAATCTGCGCAGCTATCTTTTCAGAATAGTTAGGTGTAGAGGAGAAATCTCTGCCAAGGAAAACTGCATCATTATCAGTTCCAAAGGTTATAAGCCCAAGCTTTTCGCTCATACCGTACTTGGTTATCATCTTTCTTGCAAGCTCGGTAGCACGCTGAATATCATTAGAGGCACCTGTGCAGATATCCTCCTGAGTAAGCTGCTCAGCAGCACGTCCGCCAAGAAGTGAACAAATCTGCTCAAGCATAGTATTTCTTGAAACGTGTCCCTTTTCCTCGGTAGGTATATACATTGTATAAGCTGCAGCCATACCTCTCGGTATAATAGAAATCTGATGAACAGGGTCCTGGGTAGGCAGGAAGTAGGAAACAATAGCGTGACCTGCTTCGTGATAAGAGGTAATCATCTTATCCTTATCCTTAATAACGTGAGATTTTTTCTCAGTACCCATTACAACCTTAATGGTAGCTTCCTCAACGTTTTCCTGAGTTATCGCCTTAAGATTTTTCCTTGCGGCAAGAAGCGCAGCCTCATTTAAGAGGTTTTCCAA
>JBGUVH010000047.1:0-22831 GCA_045134215.1 Acutalibacteraceae bacterium | reverse complement strand
TGCTTGGATTCTTCGCCATCCTGCAAAAATGCAACCTGTTACAGGCACTACGAATCTTACCCGTCTTGTCGATTGCTTAAAGGGCAGCGAAATTCAAATTACCCACGACGAATGGTATGAAATTTATCGCGTTGCGGGAAATAAATTGCCGTAAACGAATCATTCATTAATTATGTAGTTACATTTCCCCCTTTTGCCGATAGCACCACAGGCTGCTATAAAGTCTGGCAAGTAATTCCGGCTTACTTTAACTTCGCAGAATTTACGCTCAACGAATAAGGATACACTCCTAAATTCACCAAGCGGAATTCGCATTTTTACCAAATACAAACTTGGTGAAAAACAATAGGACAAAATACCCCTATAAAAATAGAGGGTGCACCTTATCATTCGTTGATTATGAAATTTGTGTAGCGTAAATATTATAAACCAAATATACCAATTTTTAAATATATTAAAAAAAATTCCGCACTTTCACGAGTCATTATAACCCTTTGGTTTAAGCAAAGAACTTTACCGCGTGATCTTGCTTTGTTTCATTTTTTATATGTTTTTGCAAAAAAATGAACACTTTATGACAATTTAATGTATATATTTACAGTTGACTTTTGGGTGGTTTTTTGGTAAAATGCTTTATGCTGCGTGATTTAACACGAGTTTTCGTGTGTTCACGACAAAAAAATAATTTTAAAATTTTGAACATTTTATGTCAAATTTAAAAAGGATGGTTTAAAATGAAAAGATTTTTAAAAGCGGCATCTCTAATTCTTTGTGTTTTATGTGTATTGACTCTTTTTGCAGGCTGCGGCGATAAAAGAGAAAAGGTAATTATTTATACCAGCGCAGAGGATTTCAGAATTGAGCATTTAAGAGAACGCATTGATGAAAAATTCCCCGACTATAACATTGTTATTGAATATAAATCAACCGGCGATCACGCCGCAAAGCTGCTCAGTGAAGGCAAAAACACCGAGTGCGACATTACCTACGACCTTGAATACCCCTATTTACAAAAATTAGAGGCTCAGGGCTTACTTGCCGATTTGAGCGAATTTGACAGAAGCTTATTCTTAGAGAACGTTGCTCCAAGCAACTACTATATGCCCGACGTCAGAAACGGCGGCGCGGTTATTATTGACGAGCAGGCTTTAAAGGATAAGGACATTGCAGTTCCCACTTCTTACGAAGATTTATTAAAACCCGAATACAAAGGTTTAATTTGTATGCCCAACCCCAAATCCTCGGGCACAGGCTTTATGTTCTTACAGTCCTTATGCAAGGCTTGGGGCGAGGAAAAAGCGCTGAAATATTTTGATGAATTATCTGAAAATATTATGGAATTTTCTTCCTCGGGCTCAGGTCCTATAAACAAGCTTATACAAAAAGAGGCTGCTATCGGTCTTGGTATGACTTCTCAGGCAGTTAACGCCAACAAAAACGGCTCTAATTTAAAAATTGCCTTCTTCCCCGAGGGCTCACCCTACTCTATGTACGGTCAGGGTGTTATTGCGGGCAAGTTGGAAAGAACGGCTGTAAAGGAAGTATTCACCTATTTATCGGGCGAGTACACAAAGATTAACAATCAGGAATTATTCCCCGAGCAGCTTTACAAAGAGGGACCTGCAAAGGTTGAGGGTTATCCGTCTGATATAACCTATGCCGATATGGGCGCTCTTACCCCCGAAGAAAAAGACACACTGCTTACAAAATGGAAGTATTAAAGGAAAAGACCATGGCTGATATTAAACTTAGCATAAAAAATCTTTGCAAAACCTACGACAAATTACCCGCATTATACGACGTTTCATTTGACGTTTACGACGGTGAGTTTTTATCTATTTTAGGCCCGTCGGGTTGCGGCAAGACCACACTTCTCAGAATTTTGATTGGTCTGCTTTCATCCGACAGCGGTACTATTTTAAAGGACGGCAAGGACATCACCAACTTAGACGCATCTCAAAGAGGAATGGGTATAGTTTTCCAGAACTATGCTTTGTTTGAGAATATGAGCGTTTTAAAAAACGTTGAGTATGCTCTTAAAATAAAAAGGGAAACTCGTGACGGCGCAAGGCAAAGGGCTCTTGATATTTTGGAGCGTTTAGGACTTATGGAGCACGCTAACAAAAAGCCGGGTGAATTATCGGGCGGTCAGCAACAGAGGGTTGCTATTGCAAGAACCTTAGTACTTAACCCCGACATTATATTGTTTGACGAGCCGATGAGCGCTTTGGACGTTGCGACCCGTCTTATGCTCAGAGACGAGCTTAAAAACATACAAAAGGAATTTGGCACGACCTGTATTTACATTACCCACGACCAAGAGGAAGCCTTTGCGCTATCCGACAGAATAATGGTAATGGACAAGTCCCGCCTTATTCAGATAGACACTCCGCAAAACATAATTGACAACCCTGCCGATGATTACGTTAAAAGCTTTGTAAACGATAATCTTAAGAAAAAGATTGATTCGCTGATTAAATACGTGAGGTAGGCTATGACTCAAATAAAACGTAAAGGCTTAGACCTTGTTACAAAGCTTATATTTATAAGCGTTTTTGCGGTATTTATACTGTTTCCGCTTATAAGTATGCTTATCCATATTGACGCAGATAGCGCCAAGGCGGTATTTAACAGCGCTCAGTTTTTACCGAGCGTTACACACTCGCTTATTACGGCATTAGTGGCAACGGTTATCACCATTGCAATTTCATTTGCCCTTGCGGTATGCATTTCGCGTGTTAATATAAAGCTTAAGGGATTTTTCTCTATCATCTTTACCCTGCCGATGCTTATTCCGTCTATCTCACACGGTATGGGACTTTTAATCGTGCTTGGTAATAACGGAATTATAACCCGCGCGCTAAACTTAAGCACATCTATTTATGGCTTTACAGGCATCGTTGCGGGTAGCGTTATGTACGCATTTCCCGTTGCTTTTATTATGATAAGCGACATTTTAAAGTATCAGGATTATTCTCCGTACGAGGCGGCTAAAATTTTAGGCTTGGGCTCGTTCAGACGTTTTTCGGCTATTACTCTGCCGTATCTTAGAAAACCGCTTATTTCTATAATATTTGCGGTATTTACTATGATAATCACCGACTACGGCGTACCGCTTATTATCGGCGGCAAGTACAAAACGCTATCGGTTTTAATGTACGAAGAGGTTATAGGCAGATTGGACTTTAAAAGCGGCGCGGTTATAGGCGCTCTCTTGCTTATTCCTGCGATTGTTGCCTTCTTGTTGGATTTAATGAACAAGGACAAGGGCAATATGACCTTTGTTATAAAGCCGTTTGAACCAAGCAACAAACCGCTCTCAAAAATATTTGCATATGTTTTTTGCTCTGTTATAAGTCTTGTGGTTGTTGTGCCGATATTCTGCTTTGGCGCTTTAGGCTTTGCAAAAAGATACCCCATAGATTTAACCCTGACAATCAGGAACATAGAAAAGGCTTTATCTATGGAGGCTGGCACCTACCTTGTAAACTCGCTTATAATATCGGTTGCGGTGGCGCTTTTGGGTACTGCAGTTTGTTTTTTATCGGCATATTTAACAGCCAGAGCAAAAACAAAGCTTTCCAAGGTTTTGCATTTAATTTTAATAACCGCAGCGGCTATTCCGGGTATGGTTTTAGGTTTATCGTATGCCATGAGCTTTTCGGGAACCGCCATTTATAACACTATGGCAATACTTATTGCGGTTAACGTGGTACACTTTGTGGCATCGCCTTATATGATGATTTACAACTCACTCTCTAAAATTAACGAAAATTTAGAGGACGTTGGTAAAACCATGGGCATTGGCAAAGTACGTATGATAAAGGACGTATTTTTAGCGCAAAGTATGCCCACCGTTTGCGAAATGGCAAGTTATTTCTTTGTTAACAGTATGATGACCATTTCTGCCGTTTCATTCTTAGCAAACACCTCTACAAAACCGATTGCCTTAATGATTAACCAGTTTGAAGCCAATATGCAATTAGAGTGCGCGGCAATAGTATCCCTTGCGATACTGATTGTAAATATTATTGTTAAGGCAGTTTTCCGCTTGATTACAAGGAGAAAAGCAAAATGATGACAAAAAAGCCCTTTGATATATTGACGTATCTTACCACCCAGACCGATTCTGTATCGCAACGCGCAATCTCAACGGCGACAAATATGTCGGTTGGTACCGTTAATAAGCAGATTGCCGAGCTTACCGCAAGCGGTCTTGTGGAAAACGGCAAGATAACCGAAAAGGGCCTCAATGCTTTAGAGCCTACGGGCTTTCAGTTTGTGCTTATGATGATTTTGCTCTTCTTTGCAGGCTTCTTTATTTACGCTATTAACGGAGTTGTATGGGCATTCGCTGCCGATGTAGGTGGACGCGTGTTCTCCAGCACCGCCGCAGGTATTCTTGACTTTGCCGCATATATGGGCGCGGCAATTCAGTCAATGGTTTACGGCTTTATACTCGGTGACGGAAAGTGGAATGTTCTCTTTATTTCTGTCGCAGTGTTCTGCGCAATTATATCCCTTGTGAGTCTGTTAAGCTCTAAGAAAAAGAAAAACGCATAAGACGAAACCTGATATGAAAAGACCTCGATGATTTCTCGTCGAGGTCTTTTATTAGTATGGAGATGGGAAATGTTAATCTTAAAAAGAAATTTGCTTCAGTGTTATCCCTTTAATAATGTCTTAATTTGTGAAAAATTAATAATATTATGTAGAAAAATAGCATAAAATTAATTTAAAATTGACTAAAATTACTTGAAATTTCATTATAAGTTTGTTATGATAGATATAGAAACATAAAATTTAAAAAGGAGATATAGAAGTGAGTATAAATGATATCAGCTTTTACAGGGAAATAATTCAGAATTCCTATGAATTTTTCGGCGCCTTTTACAGTGAAGAAGCAACTACCTTCAGACTTTGGGCACCAAATGCCGACACCGTATCTGTGGTTGGGGATTTTAACAACTGGAATGGTTGTGCTGATATTATGTCACGAACCGATACGGGAACCTTTGAGATAAGTATTAAGGGGATTAAAATATACGATAATTACAAATATGCCATAACTAAGGGTGATAAAACAGTTTTAAAGGCTGACCCTTATGCTCATCATTTTGAAACACCGCCGGGCACCTGTTCCAAGGTTTATGCTGACAGCTATAAATGGAAGGATAAAAGATGGCTGACAGCAACTGAGAGCAAAAATATTTATGAAGCTCCTGTAAATGTGTATGAGGTTCATTTAGGCTCATTTAAAACAAATGATGACGGCACACCTCTTAACTATGTTGATTTAGCGCACCATATTGCTGATTATGTTAAAAAAATGGGGTATACGCACATTGAGCTGATGCCAATAACCGAGTATCCCTTTGACGGCTCATGGGGTTATCAGGTAAGCGGTTATTTTGCGCCTACCTCCCGTTACGGCACTCCCGAGGACTTTAAAAGGTTTGTAGACATTATGCATAATGCGGGAATAGGAGTTATACTTGACTGGGTACCTGCTCATTTTCCAAAGGACGAACCCTTCCTTTACCGCTTTGACTCAACACCTCTTTATGAGTATGCCGATGAAAGAAAGGGACTTCATAAGGAATGGGGAACAGCAGTTTTTGATTTCGGCAAAGTCGAGGTTATGAATTTTCTTATAGGAAGTGCGTGCTACTGGCTAAAGGAGTATCATATTGACGGACTGAGAGTAGATGCCGTTGCCTCAATGCTGTATCTTGATTACGGCAGAAGGGATGGGGAATGGCTTCCTAATTCCTATGGCGGAAGAGAGCATCTTGAAGCGGTTGAGCTGTTAAGACAGGTAAATACTGCAGCATTCAGTATCAATCCTAATGTAATGATGATAGCGGAGGAGTCTACCGCCTGGCCTATGGTTACAAGGCCTTCGTATGAGGGTGGTCTTGGCTTCAACTTTAAATGGAATATGGGTTGGATGAATGATATGCTCAGATATACCTCCCTTGACCCGCTGTTCAGAAAGCATCATCACGATAATCTGACATTTTCATTCTTTTACGCCTTCAGTGAGAACTTTATACTTCCTATATCCCACGATGAAGTGGTTCACGGAAAATGCTCTATGATAAATAAAATGCCCGGTGAATATGATGTAAAGTTTGCGGGACTTCGCGCGTTTTATGCCTATATGATGGCACATCCAGGTAAAAAGCATTTGTTTATGGGGCAGGAGTTTGCGCAGTTTATTGAGTGGGATTATAAAAAACAGCTTGATTGGTTTTTAACCGATTATGAGGCTCATAAAAAGATGCAGGAATATAATAAGGCTCTTAACAAGTTTTATCTTAAAAATCCTGCGTTTTATGAAATAGATTATTCCTGGGAGGGCTTTAGCTGGATTTCAAACGACGATTACAATCAAAGCGTTATATCCTTCAGACGAATAGCAAAGGATAAAAGTGAGATTGTTATTGTTTGTAATTTTGTGCCTGTGGAGAGGAAAGACTATCGTATAGGTGTTTCTGAAAAGGGAAGCTATAAGACAGTGTTTTCTTCTGATTGGGAGGAATTCGGCGGAAAGTCCAAAAGGAGTAATGTGTCCGTAAAAAGTGACAGTAAGGAAATGCACGGCTATGAAAACAGTATTTCTCTTAGACTGCCACCGTTAAGCGTTATTTTCCTCAAAAGAAATTCTACAAAAAAGAACTGGAGTGAGAGTATTGAAAAAGAATGAATGTGTAGCAATGCTGCTTGCAGGTGGTCAGGGTAGCCGACTTGGTGTACTTACGCAAAAAATAGCAAAACCTGCTGTAGCCTACGGCGGAAAGTACAGAATTATCGACTTTCCTCTTTCAAACTGCGTTAACTCGGGAATTGATATTGTGGGAATACTTACACAGTACCAGCCGCTTGAGCTTAATAATTATATCGGAAGCGGTAAGCCGTGGGACCTTGACCGTCTTAACGGAGGTGTGCACATCCTTCCTCCTTATCAAAAGAGCAAGGGTGGAGACTGGTATAAGGGAACCGCTAATGCGATTTATCAAAATATTCATTTTATAGAGAAATATGACCCTGAATATGTCCTTGTGCTATCAGGTGACCATATTTATAAAATGGATTATTCCAAAATGATAAAGGCTCATAAGAAAACAGGGGCTGACTGCACCATAGCTGTTATGGAAGTGCCTATGGAGGAGGCTTCCCGTTTCGGTATTATGAATACAAAAGCTGACGGTACTATTTATGAGTTTGAGGAGAAGCCTGCAAATCCAAAGAGCAACCTTGCCTCAATGGGAATTTATGTGTTCTCTTGGGATAAGATGAAGAGTTATCTTTGTGCGGATGAAAAAAATAAGGAATCACATAACGATTTCGGTAAGGATATTATTCCCGCAATGCTTTCTTGTGGTGAAAAGATGATGTCTTATAGATTTGAGGGTTACTGGAAGGATGTAGGAACCGTTGAGTCACTGTGGGACGCTAACCTTGACCTGCTTAATCCTAAGCTTGATTTAAAGCTTGACAGTGCTGACTGGAAAATTTATTCCCGTACAGGATGGCTGCCTCCACAGTATATAAGCGATACGGCTGAGGTGGAAAATTCTCTTGTTAGTGACGGCTGTGAGGTAAAGGGAAGACTGGATTATTCAGTGCTTTTTGAAAATGTTACCATTGAAGAGGGCGCGACTGTAGAATATTCACTTATAATGCCTGGGGCTGTTATTAAGAAAGGTGCGCATATACAGTATGCTATTGTTGCTGAAAACGTTAAGGTAGGGGAAGGCGCAGTAATAGGCCAGAACCCACAGGATGTACCTAACCGCGAGGATTGGGGAATTGCCGTAATAGGTGATTCAGTCAAGATAGGGAAAAAGGCTGTAATAAAGGCTAAGTCTATGATAAGCAAAAATGTGAAAGAAGGCGATGTACAGTGAGAACTAATAATATACTCGGCATAGTTTTTGCCAATGTTCACGATAATCTGTTACCGAATCTTACAGAAAAGCGTTCTATGGCATCGGTGCCCTTTGCAGGACGCTATCGCCTTATCGACTTTACGCTTTCAAACCTAACTAATGCGGGAATAAGTCAGGTAGGCATTATAACAAAGGAAAACTATCAGTCCTTAATGGACCATATAGGAAGCGGAAGAGAATGGGACCTTGACAGAAAAGCGGGAGGACTTTTTATTCTTCCACCCTTCATTTCGGGCGGTATAAGCGGCGGTGTATATAACACCCATCTTGAAGCCCTTAGTTCAATAATGAACTTCCTTAAACGCGCAAAGCAGGATTATGTTGCTATTTGCGACAGCGACCTTATTGCCAATGTTGATATAGGTGAGATGTTCCGTCAGCATATTGAAAATGAGGCTGATTTTACTATCGCGTATAAGTACGGTAAACTTCCTAAAAATCACGAAAAGACAATGGTATTTTCTCTGTCTGAGAGTCAGCGTATCGAGGAAATCAAGTATTTTAAGGAGAGAATTAATGCTGATTATAGCCTTGATATACTTCTTACCCGCCGCCTTTTCCTTATTGACCTGATTGCCGATGCTCTTGCAAAAGGATTTAATAGTCTTTCAAGGGATATACTTGCTCCCTCTCTTAATAAGTATAAGGTTATGGGATATAAGGTTGAAGGCTTTGCTGAGGTTATGGATGAGCCCAAGAGCTATTATGAGCTTAATATGAAGATGTTAGACAGCAAGGTAAGAAAGCAGTTGTTTAGCAGAGAAAGACCTATCTATACCAAAACGCACGACAGTATGCCTGCGAAATACTGTATCGGTAGTAATGTAGTTAATTCCCTTATTGCCGACGGCTGTGTTATTGAGGGTACAATTAAAAACAGTATTCTTTTCCGTAATGTTACTGTGAAAAAGGGCGCTGTAATTGAAAATGCTATAATAATGCAAAATGCAGTTATAGAAGAAAATGCAAAGGTTTCCTATGCTGTAATGGATAAGATTTCCAAAGTTTCTCAAAACGGTGTTTTAGAGGGAACAAAGCAGAAAATAGCCTTACTTAAAAAAGGTGAAACAATATAAATACTTTATTGAAAGGAAAGTGAAAAATGAAAATATTATATGCCGCCAGTGAGGCGTATCCTTTTGCTATGTCAGGCGGACTTGCAGATGTAGCAGGTGCGCTTCCAAAGGCACTTCGAAGAAGATTTGTGGGCTGTAGAGTTGTAATGCCTCTTTATGAATGTGTTTCTGAGGAGCTCAGAGCCAATATGAACTTTATAACGGCGATTACTGTGCCTGTTGCATGGCGTAGACAGTATTGTGGTATATTTGAAGCTAAGGTGAACGGTGTCATATACTATCTTATTGATAATCAGTATTATTTCAAGCGTAACAGTCTTTACGGCTTCTATGATGACGCTGAACGATTTGCCTTCTTCTCACGCGCGGTGCTAGAGATGCTTCAGTATATAGATTATAAGCCTGATATAATTCACTGTAATGACTGGCAGACAGCTCTTATTCCTGTATTTCTTAATACCCTGTACAGAGAAAACGAGCTTCATAGAAATATACGTACTGTATTTACCATTCACAATATACAGTATCAGGGCAAATATGGCTATGAGCTGATTGATGATGTACTTGGTCTGCCGGGCGGCTCTTCTCAGGTTATTGACTATGATAACTGTGTTAATTTTATGAAGGGCGGTATACAGGAGGCGGATAGAATTACTACCGTTTCCCCCACTTATTCAAGAGAAATCCTTGACCCGTATTATTCCCACGATCTTGATGGAATTCTGCGTGATTTACAGGATAAGCTGTCAGGAATTGTAAACGGTATTGACACAGAAGTGTATAATCCTGCAACCGACCCGAATATATTTGAGAATTTTGACAGCGAAACGATTGATAAAAAGGTAATAAACAAGGTTGGACTTCAGAAGGAAATGGGACTTCCTGAAAGAGAAGATGTAGCGGTTATCGGTATTGTTACCCGTCTTGTAAAGCATAAGGGACTTGACCTTGTAAAGCACGTATTTGAGGATATGTTAAAGGCTGATGTCCAGTTTGCTATTCTTGGAAGCGGAGAGTGGGAGTTTGAAACCTTCTTCCACGAAATGTCACAGAAGTATCCAAATAAGGTTGCCTTTAAAATGGGCTTTATTCCTGCTCTTGCAAGAAAAATTTATGCAGGTGCAGATATATTCCTTATGCCAAGTCAGAGTGAGCCTTGCGGTCTTGCTCAGATGGTAGCACTTCGTTACGGTACTATTCCTATTGTAAGAGCTACAGGAGGTCTTGCAGATACTATCCGCGACAGCGGAGATAATGAAGGTAACGGCTTTACCTTCCAAAGCTATAATGCTCACGATATGTTAGAAACCGTATGGCGTGCACTTCAGGGCTACAGTGATAAGCAGGGTTGGGCTACACTGAGAAAACGTGCTATGGAGTGTGACAATAGCTGGGGTAAATCAGCAGGGGAATATATAAAACTTTATAAACAGATACTTGGCAAATAGTTAAATCTATGATATACTAAAGGGCGGTGATATTTACCGTCCTTTTTTCATATTTTAAAATTGAGAAGGTGTTTTATGTTGGGTTTAATTATAGTGGCTATAATTTTCGGAATTATTGAAGGAATTACAGAATGGCTTCCTGTAAGCAGTACGGGGCATTTAATACTTTTTGAAGAAATACTTCCTCGATATGTGTCCAAAGATGTATGGGATATGTTTTTGGTTATTATTCAGTTGGGAGCTATTTTAGCGTCGGTTATTCTTTTCTGGAATAAAATATGGCCCTTTCAAAAACCTGATAAACCCGAAGGGAAGGGCATAATAAAAAAGGACAGCTTTATTCTCTGGATTAAAGTGGCTATAGCTACCGTTCCAGGTGTGGTTTTCATACTGTTGGGACTTGATGAAATATGCGATAAATATTTTTACAATTCCACAGGTGTCGCTATAGCTTTAATAGTATTCGGTATCTTATTTATATTAATTGAAAAATATAATAAGAAACGAACTCCTAAATATGACGGCTTAGGTGATATAACTTATTTTATAGCTCTTTATATAGGACTTTTTCAGCTTTTGGCTGCGGCTTTCCCCGGCACAAGCCGTTCGGGCGCAACAATACTCGGCGCTTTGCTTCTGGGTGTATCCCGTGTTGCCGCTTCGGAATTTACCTTTATTTTAGCTATTCCTGCAATGCTTGGCGCCAGCGCCCTTAAAATACTTGATTTTGCCGAAAAGGGAATAGCTCTTCAGAGAAATGATATTATCTTCCTCAGCGTAGGTACCGTTTGCGCTTTTGTGGTATCGGTACTTGCTATTAAATTCCTTATGGGATACATCAAAAAGCATAATTTTGAAGTATTCGGATATTACCGTATAATAATAGGAATTATCGTTATTTTGTTTTTCGCTATAGCAAAATAATAGTTGACATATTTTTAAAAATGTAATAGAATAATGAAAAACCGAAGAGTAAGAAGAGTAGTTTATCTTTAAATTTACAGAGAGCTGTGAGTGGTGGAAAACAGCAATTGCGGGATGAATGAATGGGCTTACGAGGGCAACCTGAAATTAAGAGTAGGGAAGACGGATGCCGACCGTTACAGCGGATAGTACATATTTGTGTATGAAGTGTGCCGAAAGGCAAAGTCGGGTGGTACCGCGGATTAGTTTATTCGTCCCGAGTCTGAATTATCAGACTCGGGTTAATTTTTTTATGTGAGGTAAATTTATTATGTTTAATTCGCCTTTTCGATGGCGTTATTGCTATTGATTTTTTAGAAAAATGTGATATTATATAACTTGTGAATAACGGAGGAAATTATTATGAATTTTAACGGAATTGATTTTAACACTTATCTTAAGAATTATCCTAATGAAGAGGGATATTTCGGCAAATACGGCGGAGCTTATGTAAATGATGAGCTTAAAAAGGCTATGAACGAAATTACACAGGCATATTTTACTATTTGCAAGTCCAGAAAGTTTATTGATGAGCTTAGAAGAATAAGAAAAGAGTTTCAGGGCAGACCTACCCCTATTTCTCACCTTGAGCGTCTTTCTAATAAGCTTGGTAATGTTCAGCTTTATGTAAAAAGAGAGGACCTTAACCACACAGGTGCACATAAGCTTAATCACTGTATGGGAGAAGCTCTTCTTGCAAAATATATGGGTAAGAAAAAGCTTATTGCTGAAACAGGTGCAGGTCAGCACGGTGTTGCTATTGCTACTGCGGCTGCTTATTTCGGCTTAGAGTGTGACGTTTATATGGGTAGCGTTGATATTAAGAAACAGGCTCCCAATGTTGCAAGAATGAAGATTCTCGGCGCTACTGTTGTTGAGGTAACTCACGGTCTTGCTACTCTGAAAGAGGCTGTAGACGCTGCTTTTGAAGCCTATGCAAAGGATTATGAAAACAGCATTTACTGTATCGGAAGCGTTGTTGGCCCTCATCCTTTTCCAATGATGGTAAGAGATTTCCAGAGTGTCGTTGGAATAGAAGCAAGAGAGCAGTTTGTAGAGATGACAGGTGAGCTTCCTGATGCGGTTGTTGCCTGTGTAGGCGGCGGCTCTAACTCTGCAGGATTTTTCGCAGGCTTCCTTAATGACCCTGTTGATATTTACGGTATTGAGCCTCTTGGCAGAGGTACTAAAATGGGCGACCATGCCGCAAGTCTGCAGTATGGAACTGAGGGCGTTATGCATGGCTTTAACAGTATAATGCTTAAAGACGAAAACGGCGACCCTGCACCTGTTTATTCTGTTGCAAGCGGTCTTGACTATCCCTCAAGCGGCCCCGAACACGCATTCCTTCACGAGCTTGGCAGGGTTAAGTATGATGTTATCGGTGACGATGATACAATAGATGCCTTCTTCACACTTTCCCGTCTTGAAGGTATAATCCCTGCTATCGAAAGCTCCCACGCAGTTGCTTACGGTATGAAGCTTGCTTGCGAAATGGGCAAGGGCAGTGTTCTTATTAACCTTTCCGGCAGAGGCGATAAGGATATGGATTATATTATTGAAAAATATGGTATTAGATGAGATAGGATTTAGGGACTAGATGAAAGTATAAAAACGGGCGGATAATTAATCCGCCCGTTTTAAATTTCGCCTAAAAGATAATTTTCTTCTCTGCCTGTAATTTTTACGTCTATAAGCTTTCCTGTAAGGCTTTCGCTGTTTTTCACTTTTACCTGACAGTAGTTAGAGGTAAAGCCGTGATAATAGCCGTCACTGTCCTTGCTTTCGAAAAGAACAGAAACGGTTTTGCCTACCATTTTATCGAGGAATTCTTCCTCGGTTCTTTTGGTAGCATTTATCATTAACCGACTTCTGCGGCTCTTTTCGCTTTTTTCTACTTGATTAGGAAGACCGTATGCAACCGTTCCTTCTCTTCTTGAATAAGCGAAGATATGGGCAGAGGCAAAGCTGATTTCCTTTGCAAAGGAAAGGCTTTTTTCAAATTCCTCCTGTGTTTCCCCTGCAAAGCCTACCATAATATCGGTGGTGATTGCAGCATTTGGAAAGTTGTTTCTTATGCGATAAACCAAATCTCTGTAAAATGCAGTATCGTAGTGTCGGTTCATTCTTTTAAGGGTTGCGTCACAGCCCGACTGGAGAGAAAGATGAAACTGAGGACAGAATTTTTCCTGACCTCTTAGCCTTTCAAGCATAGTATCGCTTATATGGTCAGGCTCAAGGGAGCCGAGTCTGACACGGAGAATTCCTTCTACCGATGAAACTGCATCTACAGCATCGCATATATTTATATTTTCTTCTAAATCCTTACCGTATGAAGTGAGGTTTATTCCAACCAGAACAACCTCTTTAAAGCCTTTAGCACTTAAATTCTGAGCTTCAGAAAGTATAGAGGAAAGGGACTTTGAACGGATAGGCCCTCTGGCTGTAGGTATAATGCAGTAGGTGCAATACCTGTCACAGCCGTCCTGTATTTTCATAAAGGCTCTTGTTCTTTCGTCAAAATCGGAAATATCGGGGGTGTTGAACCGCTCCTCTCTGCTGTGCTTAGAAATATCAACAATACGCTCACCGTTTTGGAGAAAACGGTTTACAAGCTGTACTATTTTTTTTGTATCGGTGTTGCCCACGACTACATCAGCTTCCCTTAACAGTGAAGCTTTACTTGAAAAAGCCTGAGGCATACAGCCTGTAAGCACGATAACAGCGTTTTTGTAAAGAGCTCGGTATTTTCTGAGCATCTGACGGGTTTTTCGGTCACTCTCTGCAGTAACGGTACAGGAGTTTATTATAAATACATCTACATCGGTTGAGTCTGAAACAACAGTATGGCCTTCCTTTTCAAAAAGCTCACGCATAACCTGTGTTTCATACTGATTGACCTTGCAGCCTAAGGTAAAAAAAGCAACTTTCAAGAGAATCCCTCCAGTTAAGTATTATATTATATAAATGGTTTTTTTGCAACCTCTTGACATTTTTGTCGTAAAAAGGTAAAATATGTCTAACGAAAGCTTTGGAGGAAATAAAAATGATTACTCAAAAGGTTCTTCTTAATAACATTGAAAGCGTTAATTGTTTTGTAAAGAAAATGAGTGACAAAAGCTTTGATGTTGACCTGATTTCAGGGAAATACCTTGTTAATGCAAAATCTATGATGGGTGTGTTAAGTCTCGACCTTACTCAGCCCGTTACCGTAAATGCCGATACTGATGATGAAGCGTTTTTGGAAGAAATTAAAGAGTACATATTCGAAGAAAACTAAGAAAAAACACCCGTCAGGGTGTTTTTTTATTGACTATTTTATAAGACCGTCAGGGCTGTTTTTTTCTTCTTCTCTCTGTCTGTTTATTTCGGCTAAAGCTGAGTCGTAGGCTTCTTTCAGTCTTTGTTTATCGGCAATAAGCGCATCCCTCTGATTTTTCCAATACTGCTTTTCAGCATCCCCTGCTGTATCCGAATTCATTAGCTTTTCGGCGGCAGCAATACCATTGTCTATCTGGGCTACAGCGTTATCGTATTCCTGTTTAAGCTCGTCTGCTTTTTTATTATATTTATTATCAATAATATCTGAAATTAACTTATTTGCAGCCTCTCTTGTTTTCTCAGCATCGGATTTTTCAGAAGCAACAGAAGAAGAGCCTGATTTATCACTTTCATTGTTAACCTGAGAAGAGCTGTGTTGTGAAGAATTGTTTGTTGTGTCTTCTTCTCCTTTTACAACTTTTACTTGGCAAGTGAGCTTTAAGTCAGAGCTTACTGCATAAATTTCTGCTTCACCCTCGCTAAGAGCTGTAACGGCACCGTACAGCACGCGGACGACATCGCTGTTACTGCTTTCCCACTGAAAAGAAAGCTCGCCTTTGTTTTCTATATCGAGCTTATGGCTTTGCCCCACACTCAGCGTTAAGCTTTCGGCTGTAAGAGAGGGAGACTTTGCGGGAGCTTCTGTCTTACCGCAACCGACTATAAAAAGTATCACTGTAAACAAAAGGCATAAAAGGACAGATATGCGTTGCGTCATTGGTTTATCTCCTTTATAAAGCCTTCTTCAAGATGGATATGTACATCACAAATACCCTTGGGTGTTGCGCGGTGTGTTACCATAATCACTGTTTTGTCGGAAAGCTCCTTAATAGCCGAGAGAAGCCTTAATTCTGTTTGGCTGTCAAGGGCACTGGTGGCTTCATCAAGTAGAAGAACAGGTGTATCGCACATAATTGCTCTGGCAATGGCAATTCGCTGTGCCTGTCCCTCTGATACACCAAGTCCGTTTTCACCGATATATGTATTAATACCGTCTGGTAGGCTTTCAATCCAGTCATAAAGCTGTGCTACTTTTATGGCGCTTATAAGCCTTTCCTCGCTTTTATCTGTTGTACAAAGGGTAATATTTTCCTTTATTGTACCTGATAAAATCATATTACCCTGAGGTACATAGGCAAAAAGCGAACGGGTAGAGGCATTTATTTCGTATTTTCCGTCAAAGCTTAAACGACCTTCAGAAGCGTTATTATAGCCTAACAGCAGACTGAACAGTGTGCTTTTTCCTACACCCGATTCGCCTGTAACAGAAGTAACAGTGCCTCTTTTAAGTGAGAAGGAACAATTCTTGAGAATAGGCTTTTCCTCGTATGAAAAGGAAAGGCTTTCGGCATTTATACAGGTGAATACATTTTTGATTGTATCTATAACCGGCTTGTCCAGAGAGTGAATTTCATCACTCAGCTCTGATATTTCAGAAATTCTCTGGGCAGAGGAGAGCATAGCCTGATAAGAAGGAATTATGCCCGAAACGCTCTGAAGCGGTCCGCGAAGCTGTGAAATTATCTGAAGGAAGGCAAGAAGCGAACCGTAGGAAACAATATTTCTTTGAATACCTGCAGCACCCCAAAGAAGAACAAGGAAGTAGCCTAAGGTGAAGAAGGAATATAAGCCTACTGTGTATATAATATTAAGATTGTTGCGTTTAAGCTTTAAAGAATAATTTTCCTTTTGCAGCTTGTCCAGCTTTTTATTTACAGGAAGCAAGGAGGAAAAGGATTTGATAATCTTCAGGTTTGCAAAGCTTTCCTGTAAAAAGGCTTTAACTCTGCCTTCGCTTTCCTGATGCTTAGTATGAAGATAGCGGTATTTGTGACCTATAATTCTGCAAAGAGCAGGAACAGCAACACCGAGGCAGATAAGTCCTGCCGCAAATTTCCAGTCAATAAGAAGAATTGCAACCGCGCCTGATACTATTTTTGAAATGATAGAGGCAATAGCGGGAATAATTGAGGAGGCAGTATTTACCACAGTATCAACATCGGAAGAAAACCTATTTAAAAGGTCGCCTGTGTGATAATCTTCAACATCACTGAGGTTTTTAGAAAAAACAGTGTGATAAAGCTTTTTGCGCAGTAAAACAGCCATTAGTCCCGATGTGGAAACACGAAGTCGGGACTGAAGGGCAGAGCAGATGACCTGTACTGCAATAAGTACAATAACGGCTATACCAAAGGGGAGAAGCTTTCCTTCGGTATGACCTGAAGCAATATCGATTATTTGTTTTGAAATAAGCGCCAGAGCTATGTATATTACAGAAACCAGAGATGACAGAAAGGAAGAAAGAATAATTCTTCCCAGTTGTGCCTTTATACTGCCGCTTATAAGCTTTTGAGCAGTAGATGTGTTTTTATTCAAGAATTCCGTGCTCCTTTAAAACATTTAAAAATACCTTTATATCGGTTCTTGCGGTAGCTTCGTCAATGTCGTATTCCTGTGTCATACGAGTTGTAAGTTGGTCCTCGCTTATGTCTTCATTAAGCTGATTCCAAAGGAAAGAGGCAGACTCATTAAGGGTAATGGCGGCATTGAAGTTCATAGTATTACTGCCTACAGGAACAACTAAATTCTGTCCTGCAACCTTTCTTAAAATAAAACCTTCTTTAATCTTCATTACAGTTCCTCCGTTAGTTTATGAAATTATTATAACTTATTATAAATTATATTGCAAGTGTAACCATTTTTGTTTATAATATTAGTAAAACCTTTGAAATATGACAGGAGGATTTTAAATGGATAGCTATTGTGAGCATCTTATACCTATAAGAAAGGATAAAAAAATGATAGGGCTACTCATTTTTATATGGGTGGTACTTGCGGCAATTATTGGAGTTTGCCTTCTTCTTCTATCCAAGATGGGCGTTTTTTCCTTTGTTTTATCTGTTGCGGCTATAATTGGCGGAGTATGGCTCACCAGACAGCTTAATGTGGAATATGAATATATTTTCACCAATGGCGAAATTGATGTGGATATAATAACAAGCCGCACCGACAGAAAGCGCCTTATAACCTTTAAATGTAAGGATATTGAGCGTATTGAAAAATACAGACAGGGACTTTCTATGTTTGAAAAGGAGCAGTATGCCAAAAAGAGTATTTACTGTAATGCTAAGGATGAGGATGTTTACTGCATAGCCTTCAAACATAAAATGGGCAAAGTTTGTCTTGTTATGCAGATAAGGAAAAATATGCAGGAGGCTATGCGCCCTTATCTTGATAAGCTTATTGCCCGTGAGGCTTTTGTTGACTGATATGAAGGTTTTAACTTGTGAAAGCATCAGAAGGGTAGAAGAAAATGCTGCCTCTATGGGCGAGTCTTACCTTGAGATGATGGAAAATGCAGGTCTTTCGGTGGTGGAAGAAATCTGCAAAAGAGTTTCGGTGCAGGGGAAAAATATAATAGTTGTTTGCGGCGGCGGAAATAACGGCGGCGACGGCTATGCAGTTGCGCGGCTTCTTGAAAATGAGGGAGGCTGTGTTAAGGTTATAGCTTTAAGTGAGCCTAAAACCGAAACCTCCGTAGCGATGAAAAACCGATATAACGGTGAAATCTTGGGCTTTGATGCTTCTTATTTTTATGAGGCTGATATAATTGTTGATGCAGTTTTTGGCATCGGCTTTAAGGGAGAGCCTGAGGGCGTTTATAAAGAGGTATTAAGAGCTGTTAACAGCTCTGGGGCTTACAAGGTAAGCGTTGATATTCCCTCAGGACTAATTGCTAATAGCGGTGAAGAAAGACTTTGCATAAAGGCTGACCTTACGGTTACATTTATTGCCTTAAAGCCTTGTCAGCTGCTATTTCCCGCAAGACAGAATTGCGGCGAAACAGTTTTACGAAGTATCGGTATTTCTGCCGATGCCTTTAAGAATACCGAAACGGTGGGTGAAATAATTCCGCCATCTGTTTTTGAAAAGCGCAAAAGCAATACTCACAAAGGCAGCTACGGTACAGCAGCTCTTATTGTGGGAAGCTACGGTATGGCAGGTGCGGCAATTCTTAGTACAAAAGGGTGCCTTAAAAGCGGTATAGGTATTGCAAAGGCTGTTTTGCCTGAAAGTATATACGGTATAGTTACCTCAGCCGTTCCCGAGGCGGTATGCCATATATATAAGCCTGAGGATAAATCGGATACCGTTATTGAAAATATAATGAGCTGTGATGCTGTGCTTATTGGCTGTGGTCTTTCAAAGGGCGATTTTCAGAGAAAATTGCTTATGGAAATCATTAAAAGGTATGATAAAAAGCTTATTATTGATGCTGATGGTCTAAACCTGCTCAGTGGTAGCATAGATTGTATAAAAGACTCAAAGGCAGATATAATTCTTACTCCTCATCCAAAGGAGATGGCAAGGCTGTGTAATGTCAGCGCTGCTGAAATTGAGGCAGACAGGCCCGAGTTTGCAAAAAACCTTGCTGCTCTTCTGGGCTGTACTGTTGTGCTTAAAGGCTCTGTTACACTGGTTGCCGATAAAAAAGGGAAATTGTATTTTAATTTAACAGGAAATCCCGGTATGGCTACAGGTGGCAGCGGTGATGTTCTTGCAGGTATAATTACCGCTTTTGCGGCACAGGGTATGAGCTGTACCGAAGCGGCAATAAACGGAGTGTATGTTCACGGCAAAGCAGGGGATAAGGCGAGTGAAAAAACGGGTGAAATTTCCTTATTGCCCTCTGATTTAATAGAATGTCTGCCTGAGGTTTACAAAGAACTGATGAGGTAGATTTATGAAAAAAATATTATGTGCTCTTTTTTGTGTTATATTTCTTTGTGGCTGCTCGGACGGTAAAATGCCCGAGGCGGTGAACAGAAATATTTCCTATAGGGCACATATTTTTTATTACGGTAAGGAATATGAGTGCGATGCCGAAATAGACGGTGAGGGCAGGGCAGTGTACAAAATAAAGGACGGACTTCTTGATGGCTTTACCGCTACATACTTTGGTGACAGTATAACCCTGTCTTATGCCGAAAAGCAAAGTCCTCAGCCTTATTCCTATCCTAAGGGAAGTATGCTGTCGGTGCTTTATGAGCTTAATGAAAGTCTTGACGATGAATATAAGACGGAGAAAAAGGAAGGACAGTATATTATTTCTTCTGAAACCACTATTGGAAAATATACGCTTTTTATATCGGGTGCGGGACTTCCGTTGTCTGCACAGCTTGATAAAGAGGAATTTTATGTAGAGTTTTATGATGTTTGCCTTATAAAATAGGATTGATTTTGTAAATATATTAAAAAAATATAAATTTTTAAAATTATGTATTTACATAAGGAAAGAAAAGTGTTAAAATGTTAACGTATGAGAATTTGCGAAAATCTGCATATTCTCCACCATTATATAAGGGGGATTTAATCCATGGCAAGAAAGTTTAAAACTATGGACGGTAATAATGCTGCTGCATACGTATCCTATGCGTTTACTGAAGTAGCAGGTATTTATCCTATTACTCCGTCCAGCCCTATGGCTGACTACACTGACCAGTGGGCAGCACAGGGACTTAAGAACATTTTCGGCACTACCGTTAATGTTGTAGAAATGCAGTCCGAAGCTGGTGCTTCCGGTACCGTACACGGCTCTTTGGCAGCAGGTGCTCTTACTACCACCTATACTGCTTCTCAGGGTCTTCTCCTCATGATTCCGAATATGTATAAAATCGCCGGTGAGCTCCTTCCCTGCGTGTTCCACGTATCCGCACGTTGTGTAGCTTCTCACGCTCTTAACATTTTCGGTGACCATTCTGACGTTTATGCTTGTCGTCAGACAGGCTTCGCTATGATGGCTGAAACAAATACTCAGGAAGTTATGGACCTCGGTGCTGTTGCTCACCTTGCAACTATCGAAGGCAGAGTTCCTTTCATCAACTTCTTTGACGGCTTCCGTACTTCTCACGAAATCCAGAAGATTCAGGTTTGGGATTACGAAGACCTTAAGGAAATGTGCAATATGGATGCAGTGGAAGCATTCCGTAAGCGCGCTCTTAATCCTGAGCGTCCTGTAATGCGCGGTTCTCACCAGAACGGCGATATCTTCTTCCAGAACAGAGAAGCTTGTAACAAGTACTATGATGAGCTTCCCGCTGTTGTTGAGAAGTATATGGACAAGGTTAATGCTAAGCTCGGCACTGACTATAAGCTTTTCAACTACTACGGTGCTCCTGATGCTGAGCGCGTAATCGTAGCTATGGGCTCTATCTGTGACGTTGCAGAAGAGGTTATTGACTATCTTACCGCTATGGGCGAAAAGGTTGGTCTTATCAAGGTAAGACTTTACCGTCCTTTCAGCGCTGCTAAGTTTGTTGAGGCTATCCCTGCTACTGCTAAGGCTGTTGCTGTTCTCGACCGTACCAAAGAACCCGGTGCTATCGGCGAACCTCTCTACTTGGATGTTGTTTCTGCTCTTGCTGCTACAGGCAGAAAGATTGATACCGTTATCGGTGGTCGTTACGGTCTTGGCTCTAAGGATACACCTCCTTCCAGCGTATTTGCGGTATACGACGAGCTTAAGAAGGATGCTCCTAATGCTCAGTTCACTATTGGTATCAACCATGATGTTAACTATCTTTCTCTTGAAGAGAAGCCCGCTCCCAACACTGCTGCAGAGGGTACTAAGGAATGTAAATTCTGGGGTCTTGGCGGTGACGGTACTGTTGGTGCTAATAAAGACTCTATCAAGATTATCGGTGACCACACCGATAAATATGTACAGGCTTACTTCCAGTATGACTCCAAGAAGACCGGAGGTATCACTATCTCCCATCTTCGTTTCGGTGATGCTCCTATCAAGAGCCCTTACTACATCAATAAGGCTGACTTCGTTGCTTGTCACAATCCCTCTTATGTAACTAAGGGTTACAAGATGGTTAATGACGTTAAGCCTGGCGGTACCTTCCTTATTAACTGTCAGTGGACTCCTGAAGAGCTTGACCACCATATGCCTGCTGAGGCTAAGCGTTATATCGCTAACAACAATATTAATCTTTACACAGTTAACGCTATTGACCTTGCTGCCGAAATCGGCCTTGGTAAGCGTACCAATACTGTTCTTCAGTCTGCTTTCTTTGCTCTTTCCGAGGTTCTTCCCAGAGAAGAGGCTATTGGCTATATGAAGGAAAAGGCTCAGAAGTTTATGAAGAAGGGTAAGGAAATCGTTGAGATGAACGAAAAGGCTATTGATGCCGGTGCTAATGCATACGTAAAGATCGACGTTCCTGCTGATTGGGCTAACGCTGTAGATGCTCCTGCAACAGAAATTGCAGAAGATTCTTCTAAGCTTGTTAAGATGGTAGAAAAGGTTATGAAGCCTGTTGCTCTTATGGATGGCGACGCTCTGCCTGTATCTGCTTTCGTTGACCACGCTGACGGTACCTTCGAGCAGGGTGCTTCCGCTTTCGAAAAGCGCGGCGTTGCTGTTATGGTTCCTGCTTGGAACAATGAAACCTGTATCGGATGTAACAAGTGTGCATTTGTTTGTCCTCATGCTACTATCCGTCCCTTCGCTCTTTCTGCTGATGAAAAGGCTGCTGCTCCTGCACAAACCAAGATTGCAGTTAAAGAGAAAACTGTTACTAATAAGGGTTACTCCTACACCCTTGCTGTATCTCCTATGGATTGTATGGGTTGCGGCGTTTGCGTAGGCGAGTGTCCTACAAAATCTCTTACTATGGTTGCTACCGAATCTCAGCTTGCTGAGCAGGAAGTATTTGATTACTGCGTAGCTAACGTAACTGAAAAGGCTGACGTTGCAAGTGATGCTAACGTTATCACCTCTCAGTACAAGAAGCCCTTGCTTGAGTTCTCCGGTTCTTGCGCAGGTTGTGCTGAAACCGCTTATGCTCGTCTTGTTACACAGCTCTTCGGTGACAGAATGTACATCTCCAACGCTACAGGTTGTTCTTCTATCTGGGGCGGTCCTGCTGCTACATCTCCCTACACCGTAAATGCTGACGGTCACGGTCCTGCTTGGGCTAACTCCCTCTTCGAAGATAACGCAGAGCACGGCTTAGGTATGCACCTCGGCCAGAAGGCTATCCGCGCAAGACTCATTGAG
>JBGUVH010000046.1:0-13632 GCA_045134215.1 Acutalibacteraceae bacterium | reverse complement strand
CTGTTTCGGCATATATCACATCGGCAGTACCCAATATATCACCCTTTTTAACAGGGGCATTCACCGTATTACTGTTCAGCTTTGGTTTGATAATCAGGGTTGAATTGTCTGCTTCGCTCGGAAGGATTGAGGTAAGCTGTTTTTCGGGATAAAGAGAAACATAGTCGTAATCGGTGGAAAGCCTTACCTCCATTTCAGTAACAGGGACAGACACATCAAGCACCGCCTTATATTCAAAATTATTGAATACCCAACGGAACATTTCTCTTGCTGTCTGAAATCTTGTTTCGGTTTCATTAGGACAGCCCATAAGGACAGCTAAATATCTGTAGCCCTTGTACTGCGCTGTTGCCGTAAGGCATCTTCCCGCTTCATCGGTTTTTCCCGTTTTTGTTCCTGTACAGTAAGCATAAAAATAGTTGGTATTGGAGTCCACCATATAGTTTGTGGTAACTATGGTTCTCTCTCCCCTCATATTCGTAGCCTTCATTGTATATCTTGCTTTGCCTGTAATTTCGGAAAATACGGGATATTTATTTATAGCATACTGTGTCAGTGTTACTATATCCCTTACCGTTGTATAGTTGTCCTCGCTGTGAAGACCTATAGGGTCGGTATAATGTGTGCCTGAAAGACCTAATTCCTTTGCCTTTGTGTTCATCATATCCACAAAAGCCTCTACACTACCCGACAGTGCCTCGCAGTAGGAATAAATAGCGTCACCCGCTGAGGAAACAAGCATAGCTGCAAGAGCATCCTTACCGTTAAGGGTTTCACCGATTTTAAGCTGCAGCTGAGGAACGCCTGTACCAAGATTTTTCTTATAAGCGCTCTCGGTCATAGTCACCGTAAAGCCCTCAAGGTCGCTTACCTGTTCAAGAATAACCACCGCCGCCATTATCTGTGTCATTGAAGCAGGATACACTTTTTCATCAATATTTTTACCGTAAATAAACTCACCTGTGTCAAGACTTATAAGTGCAGCCGATTTTGCAGGCACCTCAAAGGTGCTGATTTCATAAGCATTCACACCTATACAAAGGTTCAAAATTAAAAAAAATGTTAAAATTAATGAAAAAATTCTTTTTTTCATAGAAAATTCACCTACAATATAGTATAATACAATTATACTATATTTCTTTGTAAAATCAAAGTGTTTTTATTTTTTTATTCGGGAGGGCTGTTATGGTTTACATCACAGGCGATATGCACGGTGACATCGACCGTCTGTTTGACCGCCAATGGAGTAAGCTGAAATCAGGTGACATTATAATTGTCTGCGGTGATTTCGGTTTTCTGTGGAACGGCTCAAAACAGGAAAAGGATGTTATCAAATATCTTTCTACCCGTAAATATACCGTTGCCTTCCTTGACGGTACCCACGATAACTTTGATGCTATTTACAAATGCCGTCAGACCGTCTGGAAGGGCGGACTTGTTCACCGAATCGGCGACAATCTTTACCACCTTTGCAGAGGGCAGATTTATAAAATAGACGGTATGTCAATTTTTGCTTTTGGCGGCGGTGAAAGCACGGACAAGGATATGCGTGTAGAACAGGGCAATTGGTGGCGTCAAGAAATTCCTACCCCCTCTGAGATGACTCAGGGGGCAAAAACGCTGGATGAAGCAGGAAGAACAGTTGACTATATACTTACCCACGAACCCCCTGCCCCTGTTAAAAGCGCAATGCAGCTCCGCAGAGGTGAAGTGGAGCTTATCACCAAAACAAACGGCTATTTTGACCGCATAAGCCGTCTGTGCAATTTCAGACACTGGTACTTCGGCTCACTACACGAAGACCGTATGATTACTCCAAAACACACCTGTGTTTTCAAGAAGCTTATCGCCCTTGAAAACAGGACTTGACAAGTGTGGTATAATATTATTATATCAAAATACAAGAAAGGATACCTTTTATGCTTACTTTCGATAAACTTTGTATGGGATGTATGAATGATAACGGCGGTGAAGACACCTGCCCCATTTGCGGCTATGTTGCCGATACTCCTAATCCCGAAGGTGCAATGCCTGTAAAGACCCGTATTCTCGGCAGGTACATTTTAGGCAAAGCTACCGAAATCAACGGTGAAGGAATCACCTATATCGGTTGGGATAATGATACAAGCACTATTGTAAATATCCGCGAATTCTTCCCTGTACCTCTCAGTGTTAGAAATGATGACCTTTCTGTCGGAATAGTTGAGGGTAATGAATATTTTTATAATGCCGCACTCCTTGATTTTATTGAGCTTGGCAAAAAGCTTCAGGAAATTTCCAATCCTGCAATTCCTCAGGTTTGTGATATTATAGAGTGCAACAGCACCGCTTATATTATAACCAAATCTGTTGCAGGAATAACACTTCGTGAATTTTTACTGCGCAACGGTTCTACACTTTCTTGGGAGCAGGCGCGGCCCCTTTTTATGCCATTCTTATCCGCCCTTATTTCCCTTCACAGCTCGGGTGTAATTCATGGCGGTATTTCTCCCGAAACCATTATGGTAGGTAGAGACGGAAAGCTTCGTCTTACAGGCTTTTCTATCAGTCAGCTAAGAAAATCCAACAGCCCTATAAACTCTCAGATTTTCCCAGGCTATGCTGCTATTGAGCAATATGAAAGCACCGAGCAGGGCATTACCGAGGCTACTGATGTGTACGGCTTTGCCGCCACCCTTTTCAGAGTGCTTATGGGTTCTACCCTTCCCGAAGCCAGCGAGCGTATTACCGACGATAAGATGTCTATTCCGTCAAAAATTGCTCAGTCACTTCCTCAGGCTGTTCTTGTTTCCCTTGCCGACTCTCTACAGATTCTCTATGAAAACAGAACTAAAACTCTTGAAGATTTTAAGCTTGATATAGCCCCTGCAATTGACTCCACCACAGGCTTTGTGGTAGGCGAGGCTCAGACAAAAGAAAAAGCCAATGAAAAGGCTACCACCAAAAAGGAAGTAAATAAATCACCGAAGGACACCTCTGCCCGTAAATATGCTATTATCGCCGCTTCCATTACAGCTGGTATATTCCTTATTATAGCTCTTATTTTCTGGCTGATTATAGGAAAGCCCTTTGCAAAAGACCCAGGAACCGAAACTCCTGTAAGCTCAAGCAGTATTCCCGAAGAGGTAGAAAGCTCCTCCGTTCCTACAGGCACAGGTGAAAAGCTGCTTACCATTCCCGATTTTACTGCACTTAATCTTACCTTTGAGGAAATCAGTAACGAATATCCCGACTTTAAATATGTGGTTCTTGGAAAGAAATACTCTTCCAAGAGCGCAGGTATCGTAGTTGCTCAGGATATTAAGGCAGGCAGTCAGGTAAAGCGTGACACCACAATTTACTTGACAGTAAGTCTTGGCCCCGAAACTCTTACTATTCCCGACCTCAAGGGCAAAACGCGCGATGAAGCAATTCTTGAGCTTTATAAAAAAGGCTTCCTCTATCATAACATTTACGAAGTACCTATTGAGGACAGCTCAGTTGACTTCAACTGCATTGTAAAAACCGACCCCGCTGTTGGCTCAACAATTAATCCCGAAGCTACTCTTAAAATTTACTACAGTAATGTTAAGAAGGAATCTGATACCAATACTGATACAGGCAATTCTGCAAATAATCAAGGCGGCACAAACAGATAAATAGAAATCACCCGAACTGTTCGTTCGGGTGATTTTTTATTAAACTTTTCTTATTTAATAATAAGACTCTCTCCGTCCATCTCAGCAGGTTTTTCAAGACCTAATACCGTCAGCATAGAAGGGATTATATCAGCAAGTCTGCCGCCCTCTTTGAGCTTACAGTCATAGCCTACTACACAGAAGGGTACGGGGTTAGTAGTATGAGGAGTAAAGGGATTACCGTCCTCGCCCACCATACAGTCAGCATTTCCGTGGTCGGCTGTAATAAATACAACACCGCCCATTTCCTTTGTAGCCTTAACTACTCTGCCGACACAGGTGTCCACCGCCTCAACAGCCTTGACTGCGGCATCAAATATACCTGTATGTCCAACCATATCACAGTTAGCAAAATTAAGGATAACGGCATCATATTTGCCTGATAAAATCTGCTCACAAACTGCATCGCAAACAGGATATGCGCTCATTTCTGGCATAAGGTCGAAGGTAGGAACATCAGGAGACTGAATAAGAATTCTGTCCTCGCCCTCAAAGGTCTTTTCCTCACCGCCGTTAAAGAAGAAGGTAACATGAGCATACTTCTGAGTTTCTGCAATACGAAGCTGTGTCATATTCTTACTTGCAAGATACTCACCAAATGTCATTTTAAGCTCTTCAGGGGGGAAAGCAACGCTTACATTAGGCATTGTTTCATCATACTGAGTCATACAAACATAGGTGAGTGGCATATAGCCGTTCTTTCTTTCAAAGCCGTCAAAGGCTTCATCAACAAAAGCACGGGTAAACTGTCTTGCTCTGTCGGGACGGAAGTTAAAGGAAATAACGCTGTCTCCTGCCTTTATCATACCGTCTTTATCTATAACGGTAGGAAGCACGAATTCGTCGGTTACATCCTTTGCATAGGAGTCCTCTACTGCCTTGGCAGCATCACTTGCCTGAACACCCTCGCCGTAAACCATAGCGGCATAAGCCTTCTCTACTCTGTCCCATGCAAAGTCTCTGTCCATAGCATAGTATCTACCCATAACAGATGCAACCTTACCAACGCCAAGCTCAGCCATTTTATTTTCAAGGTCACGGATAAAGCCGGCGCCCGAAGTAGTAGAAACATCTCTGCCGTCTAAAAGAGCGTGAACATAAACCTTAGTAAGACCGTATTTCTTAGCCATCTCTAAAATACCGTAAAGGTGCTCAATATGGCTATGCACACCGCCATCGGAAAGAAGTCCTATTGCGTGAAGAGCTGTACCGTTTTTAACGCAGTTTTCCATAGCCTCTTTCATAGCGTTTATATTAAAGAAATCACCATCTTTAATAGACTTGGAAATCTTAACAAGCATCTGATAAACAACTCTGCCTGCACCGATATTGGTGTGGCCAACCTCACTGTTACCCATCTGACCGTCGGGAAGACCAACATCCAGTCCCGAAGCGCCGATAGTGGTAAAGGGGTTTTCTCTAAAAAGCTTTGTAAGGTTAGGGGTAGCGGCATTTAGTATTGCGTTACCGTCCTTGGTTTCGCGAATACCGAAGCCGTCCATTATACATAAAACAACAGGTTTTTTCATTAGTTTCACCTATAAAAATTATTTACTTGCAGCCTTAACTATTACAGAGAAATCCTCTGCCTTAAGGGAAGCACCGCCGATAAGACCGCCGTCAACATTAACCTTAGCTACAAGCTCATCAGCATTCTTTGCATTCATAGAGCCGCCGTACTGAACAGTAACGGTTTCGGCTACATCCTTACCGTAAACCTCGGCAATAGCCTCTCTTACATAACCGTTACCTTCATCTGCCTGCTGGGCAGTAGCAGTAACGCCCGTACCGATTGCCCATACAGGCTCATAAGCGATAATGATGTTCTTAAGCTGTTCTTCGCTAACATTTGTAAGAGCCATCTTGGTCTGGAACTTAAGAAGGGTTTCAGTATAGCCAAGCTCTCTCTGTTCAAGTGTTTCGCCAACGCAAACAATAGCGGTAAGACCGGCATTTACAGCAGCAAGGGTACGAAGATTAACTGTCTGGTCGGTTTCCCCGAAGTACTGTCTTCTCTCGCTGTGACCTACAACCACATATTTAACTCCGCACTCTTTAAGCATTTCGGCAGAAATTTCGCCTGTATATGCGCCGCTTGCCTTGAAGTGAACATTTTCAGCACCTATTTCAATATTAGAGCCCTTTGCAGCTTCTACAGCGGCAGGGATGTCAACGAAGGGTACGCAAAGTACAACCTTGCAGTCAGCACCTTCAACAAGAGGCTTCATTTCGTTAATAAGAGCAGTGGTCTGCGCGGGGGTATTGTTCATTTTCCAGTTACCTGCAATAACAGCAGTTCTTTTAGCTTTATTCATTATTATTTCTCCTTTTAATATGAATATCCCTCCACCGCTAAAGCAGTCCCCCTCCCTTTAGGACAAGGGAGGCACTGTTCCGCACTTTCGAGGAGGGATGTTATTTTAAAATTACTTATCGTTCATTGCAGCGATACCGGGAAGCTCTTTACCCTCAAGGAATTCAAGAGAAGCGCCGCCGCCGGTAGAGATGTGAGTCATCTTATCGCCAAAGCCAAGGTTATTAGCAGCTGCTGCAGAGTCGCCGCCACCGATAACGGTAACAGCATCGGTATCAGCAAGAGCTTGAGCTACTGCAAAGGTACCCTTAGCAAGAATGGGGTTCTCGAATACGCCCATAGGTCCGTTCCATACAACAGTCTTTGCATTCTTAACCTCATCAGCATAAAGCTCTGCGGTCTTAGGACCAATGTCAAGGCTCATCATATCGGCAGGAATCTTGTCAGCATCAACAACAGAAACGCTTACCTCTGCATCAATTGGGTCGGGGAAATCCTTAGTAACAGTACAGTCAATAGGAAGAAGAATCTTAACGCCCTTTTCCTCTGCCTTAGCCATCATATCACGGCAATAGTCGATTTTGGTTTCATCAATAAGGGAAGTACCTACACCGTAGCCCTTAGCAGCAAGGAAGGTATAGGACATACCGCCGCCGATAATAAGTGTATCAGCCTTGGTAAGAAGATTTTCGATAACAGGAAGCTTACTGTCAACCTTAGCTCCGCCGAGAATACATACGAAGGGACGAACAGGATTTTCAACAGCAGCGCCAAGGTACTTAAGCTCTTTACCGATAAGGTAGCCTGCAACAGCCTCCTTAACATAATCAACAACCCCAACGGTGGAGCAGTGAGCTCTGTGAGCAGTACCGAAAGCATCGTTTACGAATATATCAGCAAGGCTTCCAAGCTCTTTAGAGAAGGCTTCGCCGTTTTTGGTTTCTTCAGCTCTGTAGCGGGTGTTCTGAAGAAGAACAACATCGCCGTCCTTCATAGCCTCAACAGCAGCCTTTGCGTTTTCGCCCACAACATTATCGTCAGCAGCAAATACTACTTCCTTGCCAAGCTTCTTGGAGAGAGCCTCTGCAACAGGAGCAAGGCTGAGTTCCGGCTTAGGCTCACCCTTCGGTTTACCGAGGTGAGAGCAAAGGATAACCTTTCCGCCGTCCTTAATAAGCTTCTCAATAGTAGGGAGAGCAGCATTGATACGGTTCTCGTCAGTGATAACGCCGTTTTTAAGCGGAACGTTAAAGTCACAGCGAACAAGTACCTTCTGACCTTTTACATTAATGTCATCTACAGTTTTCTTGTTTAATGCGTTCATTTGTAAAACTTCCTTTCAGGATGATTTTTTCGTATGATATTATTTTACCACTTTTTTGCAATTTTTTCAATAATTAAATTGACAAAAAATTGACAAATTTAAACCTATTCATTACATTTCAGTTGTGCAGTTAACCGATATATTCAAAACGAGGCATTTCTATACCGTCTTTTACCACTTTTTCAAAAAACATTTTTTTACTTCTCACCCATATATCACCTTTACCGTAAAGGGCTTTATAAATTACTACTTCCTCGGTAGTTTCACTATCATAGCCTACCGCCAAAACCTCATACTCATTACCTTTAAAATGGCGGTATTTACCCAGCTTTACACCTTTTGAGAATTTCTCACACATTAAAGCATTTCCTCCCATTTATAGTTGTGAAGGTTGCCCTCACCCTCAAGTTTGGGATATCCCCACTGTCGCAGCACTTCGTATACACCTATTGCAACACTGTTGGAAAGATTAAGGCTTCTTATATCGGTTGCCATAGGAATTCTTGCACATCTTTCGGGATTTTTAATCAAAAGTTCTTCGGGCAGTCCCTTAGTTTCCTTGCCGAACATCAGATAACAGTTATCGCTATAGCTTCTGTCGCTGTGGTTTTTCTGAGCCTTTGTGGTAAAGTACACATATTCACCGTTTTGGTTCTTCTCAAAGAATTCATCAAGGCTTTTATAATAATGTATATCCAGATATTGCCAGTAATCTAGTCCTGCCCTTTTAAGCTTTTTATCATCAATAGTAAAGCCCATAGGTCCCACAAGATGAAGTGATGCCCCTGTTGCCGCACAGGTTCTTGCCACATTTCCTGTGTTCTGCGGTATTTCGGGCTCAACCATAACAATGTTGATTTTTGCCATTTTTATCACCACTCGCATTATACAGCAATAAATTTTCCTTGTCAATAAATACACAGTACTGTATAATATAAATGGTGATGAAAAATGAAATATATCGAAAACATAGCAGAGCGTGTACGCAAAGCCGAAGAAAGAGCCGCTGTTATATATGCAAAGACTGACGGTTTACTTTATAAACGGCTCAAAACCTTTTACATAATAAGTTTGTCTGTTACCATACTTATGTCACTGCTTTATATAGGCGGCCGCGCCTCCCATATTTATGAGATAACCGCGCTGAAGCTTGAGGTTGTCAGCACTTCCGATATTAACACAGCAAAAAGCAGTATGCTCACCACAGGAATAGTTTGTGTTTTATGGTTAGTCTCACTTGTTTTTATAAAACTGAAAAAGGAAATAATCTCGCTTATCCTCACTATTGCCCCCGGAATTGTTTCTTGCGCCACACTTATTGCCTCCTCTCAGAATACCTCTGAATTCAACACGGGTATCAATACTGATTTCTGGCTTCGTCATTTTATACCGCTTTTTTTAGCAATGTTTTTTATTGTGTGGATGATAATAATAAAATACCGCGCCTCTCTTCGCTTCAAAACCGCTTATAACAATATGGTAAACCGCATCTACGAACAGTACGGCGGAAAAGAATTAAGCGAAGCAGAGTGGGAAGAATTTTTAAATAATTACGACCCCCGCGCCGAAGAGGAAAAACGCAGAAGAAACAAGAAAAAAGCAGGAGAATATAAAAACATTATTACAGACTGAAAAATTTCACATAAATAGGGCATATAAATGTCCTATTTTTGTTTTTTTCGTAAAATCGTATAACACATATAATTTTTTATTGCAATAGTTATTTTACCTGTGTTATAATATTTGAGTAATAAATCGAACTCTTTTTTAGAGCGAGACAAAAAGGAGTAATGAAAAAATGAAACAGCTTTATGAAGGTAAAACCAAGAACGTTATGTTAGACGAAGAAACAGGCATTGTACATCTTTTCTTCAAGGATAGTGCTACAGGCGAAAACGGTGTTTTCGACCCAGGCTCCAACACCGTTGGCGGAAGCGTTGAGGGTAAGGGCAAGGTTGGTCTTGCTGTATCCGCTTATTTCTTCGAGCTTATGGAAAAGAACGGTATCCCCACTCACTACCTCGGCTCCGACATTGAAAAGGGTCTTATGAAGGTTAGAAATCTTACCGTACCAAGACTTGAATTCATCGTTCGTTACGAAACCGCAGGCAGTATGTGCCGTCGTTTCACTCTTCCTGAGGGTATTGTTTTTGACCCCCCTTATGCTGAGGTTACTCTTAAGGATGACGAGCAGGGTGATCCCCTTATAAGCGAGAGAATCTGTCTTATGAAGGGTATTCTTCTCCCTGGTCAGTATGACGAAGCTATTGAAATAGTTAAGAAAGTTGGCGAAGTATTAAAGGCAGAGCTTGCTTCTATGAACTTAAAGCTTATCGACTTCAAAATTGAGGTTGGTTATGATGAAACAGGCAAGATTTTCGTAGCTGACGAAATCACTCCTGATATCTGGAGAATAAGAGATGAGCAGGGCAACATTCCTAATCAGATTGATTGCGCCAATATGATTCTTGCTAAAATTAATAAGTAATAGAAAAGAATAATTTAAACCGACAAAACTCAGTTTTGTCGGTTTATTTTTTCGTTATTTATAAGGGGATAACGCTTTAATGTATCACTGTTTATATCTTCATTATGCATATTTACCGCATTTATCTGATGGTTACTGTAGGTAGTATAATAATAAATACCTTTATGAGCATTAATACAGGAGGTATAAATTGTAGTTTCATATTTCCCCGCTTCCACCTCACAACAGCCTCTTTGTTGTTCAACAGAGCCTAAAATATGAAAAAACTGATTAATGCTTTCTTCCTCGCCTTCTTCAGATACGCTGTTAAGCTTAACAAAAGCGGCTCTTACAAAACGAGAATTAGAGGATAAATCTCCAGGCAGTCCAATTGCACCCATTCCTCTGCTATAATGATGCAGCTTCAGTTTTTTCGAAAAGGTATTCTCGGGCAAACGGTTGGACAGATTCATATAATTGTTAAGTGAAAAGATATGCTGGGGAAAGGTAGGGTTATTGGTCAGCACACCTACAGGATTATCATAAATTTTAAGTCCGTCGCTTACCGCCTCTACCGTAATACACTTGTTTTTATCTGCAATCAGCCAGTGCAGACTTGCCACAGGCAATTCATTATTAAATGAAGTATTTGTAATATTTATATTTCTGAGCTTTCCATTCACTTCATCAACCGTTGCGCACCTACTAAGCAAATAGGAAATAAACTCATACTGTGCAACATTTTCCTTACCTGATTTATATTCACCGTAAACCGCATTCCCCACAAAATTAAGTCCCGCCATACAAAGTCCCTTTTCATTAACCGCATCATAGTAAAGGGGGTAATCGTCCACAACATAAGCCATTCCTATAATAGCGTAGTGGCTTTTAAATGTTTTTGTATCAGTGAAAGAAAGAGGGAAATTTCGGGGAGCTATAGTAACCTCCTCTTTATAGGAAAAATCATAATCAAGGGTCCTGCCAAAATAAAAATCCTTTGTTTTATAGGTCACCGCAGTACACATAATATCACCGATGATAGTGTTTGATATAAACAGAGATATATGCAAAAGTTTTATACACGCTACGCGTGATTACATTCCGCTAACGCGGATTACATACCAAGTCTTCGGCTTGGATAAAAATAAGACAGTCTTTCGACTGTCTTATTTCTGGAAAGAGAGCATAAATTCTAACCCTTTTGAATTTTCGACCTATGTGTTCGAACCCCTACATATTATAATTAGATATCTAAATTTACGTATCTTTTTAAGTGTAAGCATATCTACTAACTAGTAAGAAGTGTGCAACTTGACAATACAAATCCTTTTTGTTATATTATTAATACAATATCATTTTTGGGGTGTGATTGTAATATGGAAATTAAAGAAATTATAAAGCAGCTTACGATAAGAGAAAAAGCACAGCTTTTAACCGGCGATGGAGGAATGTTCACCCACGCGATAGAGCGTCTAGGTATACCTGCCAAAAATTTTGCCGACGGTCCCCATGGCATTCGTCACAAAAAAGAGGAAAACTGTACTTTATTTCCAAATCTTTGCTCTGCTGCGGCGACATTCGATACTGACCTTATATATGAAATGGGAGAGGCGCTGGCAGTGGACTGTATCGAGCACGACATTGATATGTTGCTCGGACCGGGAATTAATATAAAAAGATACGCCAAGTGCGGTAGAAATTTCGAATATTTTTCTGAAGACCCTGTGCTTGCGGGTGAGCTTGCCGCCGCATATATAAACGGACTTCAAAGCCTTGGTGTTGCTGCATCGCTCAAGCACTATGCGCTCAACAATCAGGAAAAGGACCGTCTTAATATCAGCGTTGAAACCGACGAGCGTACTCTGCGTGAAATTTATCTAAAATGCTTTGAAATTGCAGTTAAAAAATCCCAACCGAAAAGCGTTATGTGTTCCTATAACAAATACCAGTCGGTATGGTGCTCGGAAAACAAATATCTTCTTAACGATATTTTAAAAGACGAATGGGGCTTTAACGGTTTTGTCGTTTCAGACTGGGGTGCGGTACAGAATTCAAGCAGAGCGATTGCTGCAGGTCTTGACCTTCAGATGCCGCATAATCAACTTATGGCAGATAGCATCGAAAAGGCAATTGAAGACGGAACGCTTACAGAAGACCGCCTTGACGATGCGGTAGAGCGTTTTCTTGCATTTGCAACGTCTAAAAAGAGCAATAAGTCGGTTTATGATCGCGACCGTCTCCATGATGTTGCAAGACGCGTTGCTGCAAACGGAGTCGTACTTCTTAAGAACAATAATGGCGTTTTGCCGCTTAACTCAGATAACTACAAAAAAATCGCGGTTATCGGTGAATATGCCGATGTTGCCCTTTCTTACGGTCAAGGAAGTGCCGAGGTGTTTCCGCATGACAAATATATTGAAAGCCCGCTTGCAGAACTAAAAAAAGCTCTGCCTGAAAGCGAATTTATTTATCTTAAGACCTACGAAAAGCGTAGCTTTTCCGATGTTATGCTCTGGCCGAAGGGTTTTGCCTTCCAACAGGCGATAAAGGATTGCGATATAGTTTTAATGTTTGTCGGCGCAATGGAATCTGAGGATACCGAAAACTTTGACAAAAGAACGCTTTCGCTCAACGAAAATCAGGAAATGTTTATCGGTGAGGCAGTAAAACTCGGCAAAAAGGTAGTCGTTATCTGCCAGTCGGGCTCGGCAATGGTGTTCGGAAAGTGGAGAAACAGGGTGGATGCTGTTTTACATATGTGGCTCGGCGGTGAAGCGGCAGGCGGCGGAATTGCCGATGTGCTCACAGGCAAGGTAAACCCCTCGGGCAGACTTCCTGAAACCTTCCCGAAAAAAGAAAGATATGATCTTGATACAGGAAATGGCCTTGTCGTTCGCTACGGCGAGGGCTTTGAGGTAGGATACCGCTATTATGATTCGCACCCCGAGGAGATTGCATATCCCTTCGGCTTCGGCTTGTCATATACCGAGTTTGAATATAAAAACGCCTCTATTAAAAGAGATGGCGAAAACCTGAACATTTCCTTTACGCTGAAAAATATTGGCGACACCGACGGTGCGGAGGTCGTACAGCTATATTCCGCAAAGCCGCTTTCCTGCGTTTCGAGAGTTCCAAAGGAATTAAAGGCTTTCAAGAAGGTATTCTTAAAAGCAGGTGAGCAAAAAGAGGTAAATATCTGTCTGCCATATTCCGACCTTGCGTACTACAATCCGGCACTTCGCGATTGGGTTGTGGAAACGGGTGAATATGAGCTGTATCTTGCTTCTTCATCGAGAGATATCCGCTTGACTCTTGATTTTACAGCAGAGGATGAAATGCCCTATACGATCAAGCAAATCAGCGAGGCTATGATTGGATAGAGCGATAGATTAAACAAAGCTTTCTTCTGCTTATACGACTAATATAACAAAAAACGACAAGCTTGTATGAGCCTGTCGTTTTTTATTCAAGCACATTTGAAGGCTGAAGACACAAAAACGTCTCTTGTCTTCCTAAAAGCAAATCAAAGGTTCAGCCGTTGTATATCAACAATTCCGCAAGGAAATGCATATCATCAAAACGAAGTTTTTGGAAAGGTAGCACAAATTCAAAGTAAATATAAATTTTGACCTATGTCTTTGAACCACTACATATTTTTAATGAAATATTTTTCTTGCCGACTTAAACAGTCGGCATTTTGCTTTTATGTATCTGCAAACCGATAGTTCTCGCAACAAAACCGAAAAAGTTGTGTTCGGGCTTCTCAAACACACGTTCCACCAAAACAAAAAGCACCATCTTTTAGTGGGTGGTCTTAGGGATTAACTTCCCTGGAAAATTTCGGCATAGT
>JBGUVH010000045.1:0-3670 GCA_045134215.1 Acutalibacteraceae bacterium | reverse complement strand
TACGTGGTCGGGATGAACTGCATATCCCTTAAGTGCTTCCTCGCTTTCAAAGGAAGAGTCAAGCATTAAATCTGCATTAGAGCTGCTGAGTCCTTCGGTATAAACGGTAATATCAACAAGTCCGTCGATTTTACCTTTAAGTCCCTCAAGTTCTTTTTTAATATTGCTTTTGATTTGCTGTTTTTCATTTTCTGAATACTCTTTAAGAGTCCACAGAATAATATGTTTAACCATAACTATCACCTCAAAGAAAGTATAACATAAATTGGGAAAAATGCAAATAATACTATTGTTAAATTTGTATATGTTTTTTGACAATATATTTTCACTTTTGTGCAAATAGATTTTTTTAAAAAAATTATGCAAAAATCTTGAAATGTAGTATCTAATTTAGTATAATAAATTGTTGTAAAGGGCAAGGTGTCTATCCACCTCCCTACCGGAAAGGAAAATATTTATGGAAATAAAAGAACGCAGAGTGGGTACCGTTTCCCGCGGTATCCGTTGTCCCATTATAAGAGAGGGTGACGATCTGGCTAAAATCGTTGCTGACAGTGTGCTTGAAGCAGCAGAGTACGAAGGCTTTTCCCTTCGCGACCGCGATGTTATTTCTATGACTGAGTCTATTGTTGCTCGCGCACAGGGTAACTATGCAAGTGTTGATGATATTGCCGCAGATATTAAGGCAAAATTCGGTGACGAAACCATAGGTGTTATTTTCCCCATTCTTTCACGTAACCGTTTTTCGATTTGTCTTAAGGGTATTGCAAGAGGCGCTAAGAAAATTGTTCTTATGCTCAGCTACCCCTCTGATGAGGTTGGTAACTCACTTGCTACCTATGACCTTATTGATGAAGCGGGAATTAATCCTTATTCCGATGTTCTCTCTTTAGAACGCTACCGTGAGGTTTTCGGTGTTCAGAAGCTCCAGTTTACTGGTGTTGACTATGTGCAGTATTATGCCGACCTTATAAAAGAACAGGGCGCTGAGGTTCAGATTATTTTTGCTAACCAGCCAAAAGCAATTCTTGATTATACCGACTGTGTTCTTACCTGTGATATTCACACCCGTGTGAGAACAAAGCGTATATTAAAGGCTGCAGGCGCTAAAATTGTTTACGGCCTTGATGAAATTCTCAATACTTCTGTTAACTCAAGCGGCTGTAATGAAAAATACGGACTTTTAGGCTCAAATAAATCTACCGAAGAAAAAATTAAACTTTTTCCAAGAGAATGTAAGGATTTAGTTCTTGATGTGCAGAAGCGTATCAAGGATGCTACAGGTAAAAATGTTGAGGTTATGGTATACGGTGACGGCGCCTTTAAAGACCCTCAGGGAAAAATCTGGGAACTCGCTGACCCTGTTGTTTCTCCTGCATTTACCGACGGACTTATTGGTACACCTAATGAATTAAAGCTTAAATATCTTGCTGATAATGATTTCAAAGACCTTTCTGGACAGGCTCTTAAGGACGCTATAAGCGAGAGCATCCGTAAGAAAGACGGTAGCAGTCTTGTAGGTAATATGGCAGCTCAGGGAACCACTCCCCGTCAGCTTACCGACCTTATTGGCTCTCTGTGTGACCTTACCAGCGGCTCAGGTGACAAGGGTACTCCCGTAGTTCTTGTTCAGGGATATTTTGATAACTATACTAATTAATTTGGGAGGCAGAATATGAATAATGTAAGACCTGAGTCTATGGCTCGTATTACAACACCTGAACTTGCAAAGGCTTTTATTGATGAGCAGGTAAAGGAAATAAGAGAACAGGTTGGAAGCGATAAGGTGCTTCTCGCTCTTTCGGGCGGTGTTGATTCTTCCGTTGTTGCTGCCCTTCTTATTAAGGCTATCGGCAAACAGCTTGTCTGTGTCCACGTTAATCATGGCCTTATGCGTAAGGATGAAAGCGAAAATGTTATAAAGATTTTCAGAGAAGAGCTTGACGCTAACCTTATTTATGTAGATGCTACCGACCGCTTCCTTGACCTTCTTGCAAATGTTGCCGATCCCGAAAAGAAAAGAAAGATTATCGGCGCTGAGTTTATTAATGTTTTTGCCGATGAAGCAAGAAAGCTTGAGGATGTTAAATATCTTGCACAGGGAACTATCTACCCCGATATTTTAGAGAGCATTAAACAGGCAGAGGGCAAAAAGGCAGTAAAGTCTCACCATAATGTAGGTGGACTTCCAGAAGACCTTAAATTCAGCCTTGTTGAACCGATAAAGTTACTTTTCAAGGACGAAGTAAGAGTGGTCGGCGAAGCTTTAGGACTTCCTCACGCAATGGTTTACCGTCAGCCCTTCCCAGGCCCTGGTCTTGGGGTTAGATGCCTTGGCGCTATCACCCGTGACAGACTGGCGGCGCTTAGAGAAGCTGATGCTATTCTCAGAGATGAATTTGACAAGTGCGGTCTTGCTGAAAAGGTATGGCAGTATTTTGTTGTAATTCCTGATATAAAGAGTGTGGGCGTTAAGGACGAAAGCCGTTATGAAGGTTGGCCTGCAATTATCCGCGCTGTAAATACAAAGGATGCTATGAGCGCGACTATCGAGGAGATTCCCTATAGCGTTCTCCATAAAATCACTTCTCGTATAACAACAGAGGTAGACGGCATCAACCGTGTGCTTATGGACTTAACACCAAAGCCTGTTGGTACGATAGAATGGGAATAATTTTGAGGTTGTTAAAAACCCAGTATTTATGCGGGTTTGCGGCTCTTCAAAGCACAATTTGATAGCAAAATGATAGCAAACTTCGGGACCCTATTATTCTAAAGAGTCCGAGTGGTTTGCGAATAAGATTATTATAAATGCTAAAAGGCATTACTGACTTTTGAAGTCGGTAATGCCTTTTTTCTTTGCCCATTTTTTAGATCATATCTTGTTTTTCGGATAGTTATAACGCCAATTATCATATTCATCTTTTGAAATTTCTCCGTTCTTTAACTTTTCAGCTTGATCCTTCCAAGCGGAGAACATTTCGAACATAGTGATGTAATTGGTACCGGTATCTTTATCCAAAGCCAAACAAACTTCCCCGTTAATTTCGGTGGCTTTAATTCCATACAAATCTTCAAGTGCAAACAACGTATGCATTAAACCGTTGTAACTTTCAATATCGGGAACATTTAAGGCACTTGCTGAAATACCAAAAAGCTCTGCAAGTTCATTCGTGAGTTCTTCTTTTGGGGTTCTTGAACCCGACTCATATTGTGCCATACGAATATCGGCGGTTTTCTCCGGGAAGCCAAGTTTAACGCCGAGATATTTTTGAGTCATCCCCTTTAAATTACGAAAAAAGCGAATTCTTTCTCCAATTGCCATATTAGGAACCTCTTTTCAAGTTGTTACCTTAAGTATAGCAAAAAAGCTTAGTGCGGTCAATAAAAACTAAACAAATTTGTTTAGTTTCGAAGTTTTTTGAGAAAAATAAAAAATTTTTTCGGACAAAATTGATTTTTGAGTGCCTATAGAGTAGTGAGGGGTAAATTTTTAATCAAAACCCGAACAAAATGGCATTTCCGATGCCTACCAATTAGAGGGGTAAAAAAAGTTTGGCTCAAAATCGATTTTTTGCTGTTCTATAAGGGTAGGAGATAAAAATTTTTAATTTGGTTTAAAAAATGGCCTTCCCCGATGCCTACCTATTAGAGAGATAAAAATATTTTT
>JBGUVH010000044.1:0-10922 GCA_045134215.1 Acutalibacteraceae bacterium | reverse complement strand
CTGCTATACAGAGTCAGGACTTTGAAAAGGCTGCAAAGCTCAGGGATGAGGGCAATTCCCTTAAGGAAGAGCTTGTAAAACGTAAGGAGCAGTGGAAGGAAAACAGTCAGTTGGTGGCTGAGGTTACCGAGGAAACTATAGCCGAAATTGTGTCCTTGTGGACGGGAGTGCCTGTAGCAAGTCTTACTGAGGAGGAAAGCGAGCGACTCTTAAAGCTTGAAGCTGAGCTTCATAAACGTGTTATAGGACAAAGCGAGGCTGTAACTGCTGTTGCAAAGGCAATAAGAAGAGGGAGAGTCGGACTTAAGGATGAGGGCAGACCTATAGGCTCATTTATCTTCTTAGGCCCCACAGGTGTAGGTAAAACCGAGCTTTGTAAGGCTCTGGCTCAGGCTATGTTTGGCAGTGAAAACGCTATGATAAGGCTTGATATGTCTGAGTATATGGAAAAGCATACCGTATCCCGTATGGTTGGCTCTCCTCCGGGATATGTTGGCTTTGATGAGGGTGGTCAGCTTACCGAGAAGGTAAGAAGAAATCCTTATTCAGTGGTGCTGTTTGATGAAATCGAAAAGGCACATCCTGATGTTTTTAATATACTTCTTCAGATACTTGACGACGGTATTCTTACCGATTCACAGGGAAGACGGGTGGACTTTAAAAACACCGTTATAATTATGACCTCTAATATCGGAGCAAGACTTATTACCGAGAAAAAACAGGCTTTTGGATTTGCCGAAATTTCAGCTGAGAGTGAGCATAAGGATATTAAAGATAAGGTGCTATCGGAACTAAAAAAAGCCTTTAAGCCTGAATTTTTAAACAGAGTTGACGATACAATTGTCTTTACAAAGCTTAGTAAAGAGGAAATCGGTGAGATAGCAGGAAAAATGCTTGACGGTCTTGCAAAAAGACTTGAAAAAATCGGTATTAAGGCTACCTTTGAGACTACTGTAAAAGAAAAAATGGCTGAGGTAGGCTTCGACGATATATACGGAGCCAGACCGCTAAGACGTGCTATTCAGACAAAGATTGAGGATGCACTCAGTGAAAAACTGTTAAGCGGAGAAATTAAGGCAGGAGACAATATTGTCTGCAGCTATGACAACGAACTTGTTATAAAATAAATGAGTAAAACAACCGAAATTTTTCGGTTGTTTTATTTTAAATATTTTAGTTGAAAATCACAATAAAATATGCTAATATTAAATTAGACTTGAGCAATATGCCAAAAAGGAGTGCTGAATATGAAAAATATTAAACGCATAATGGCCGTAGTAATGGTAATTGTAATGATTTTTACAATGATTCCCTTTTCTGTTTTTGCAACAGATACGGAGTTTACCCCTATTGCTCTTAATGAGGAAATAATCATAAGCGGTACGGGAGAAGAACTTTCTGGGAAATTCTCATTTGCTCCTGAAAATGACGGAAGCTATTTGTTTTATTCTACAGGTTACGGCCTTGACCCTTACTGTCAAATCTATGATGCCGAGGGTAATTTGATTTCAGATAATGATGACGGCGGAGAAGAACTAAACTTTTGTTTAAGCGTTAGCTTATCAGCAGAACAAACCTATTATTTGCATACATATTGTCATGAAATTGATCAATACGGAAGCTATACCGTATCTGTAATTGTTGCTCCAAAAGCCAGTGAAATTCAACTTGAGGAAAAGCTTTACGGTGTTGTAGGCCAAGGCGCTTCTTTGGAGTACAGATTTCTTCCTAATGGCTGTTTATATGAAGCTATAACCTTTAAAAGCAGTGATGAAAATATTGCAACTGTAAATGATCAAGGTTATGTTCAATATATAGGTGCAGGCACCGCTACAATTACTGCAACTACCGAAAGCGGACTCACCGATACCTGTACCGTTTTTGTATTAGAGCATGAAAAAATTGAGGTTGGAACTATATATACAAAAGAAATTTCAGCTTCTGATAATATTGTGTGCTATAAATTCACACCTGACTGGGAAGGATATTTTGGTATTTATGTAGAAAGTGATTGTAAATTCAACTATATACTTAGCTATGACGGTTATAAAACCAGCGGTGAATACGGATATATTGAAGAAGACTTGTATATTTTAGATTTACAATATGGTGCTAATAACGAAACAGACTATTACCTAATTGTTTATTCTGAAGAGCCGGTCCAGCAGGGTCAGATTAGTATTACAGTTAATAAGATTCCTTATGCAACCGCTATGTCTATTGAATGTCTGTCAGAGGGCTATATAGGTGATAACTTGTATGCAGTTCCGGTTTTCTATCCTGAGGGAAGCTACAACGAAGGTGTTACATGGTCCAGTGATAATAGTGATATTGTTTATGTAAGTGAAGGGGGAAATATAGAGCTTCTTGCCGTTGGTTCGGCAACAATTACTGCCACCAGTGTTAGAGGTCTTACTGCAACCAAAACTATTACTGTAAAGGACTATGAATCCATAGCAGTAAATGAGGAAAAGATAATTGATTCGAATTACGGATACAAAAAAGTGTTTAAGTTTATGCCTGAGGAGTCGGGAAGCTATAAATTCTATTCATATAATAATGACGGTGATTCAAAAGCTTATCTTTATGACTCTGAGCTTAATGAGATAGCACAGGATGATGACAGCGGTACTGATAATAACTTTATTATAATAAAGAAGCTTGAAGCAGGTAAAACCTATTATTTTGCTCCTCAGTTTTATACTTACGGTCCTACTACTGAAGGTGTATTCTATACTAAGGTAGAAAAGGTTAATGCAATTAGTGAGATAACTATTACAGCTTATCCTAATAAAATGGATTATTATGAGGGCAGAAATGAATTCAGTTATGACGGTCTTGCTTTAGAGCTTATATATGAAGACGGTACGAAGGTTGATTGGGTATACGGTCGTGATGACATATACTTTGGCGATTATTATGTTAGAATCTATGATGAGTTCGATGAGGACGGTAATTATCTCAACAGTATTATTGAATGTGGAGATGTAGAGCCTGTTACCTTTAGCTTTAACATAGTTGAAAATCCTGTAAGGAGTATTACTCTTATTAGTGGTACTCAAACAAAGTACATAGAAAACACTAACGGATATTATACTACCGTTTATGATGAAGAAACCGATTCCCAAAAGGAAGTGTTCATTTACTATGCCTATAGTGGCCCTAGTGATGCCAAAATAAGAATTGATTATAAGAATTCCACCAGTGTATATGCAAATGTATACGATTATGTAGATGGGGAACAGGTAGAATGGTATAATAATCAGTACGAGGAGCCTTGGACTGTTGGTAACAATAATAAATCTACTATCAGCTATCTTGGTCACACCGTAAATCTTCCTATAACAGTTATAAAAAATCCCGTTGATTCTATTGAGGTGGTTTCGGGTAGTATCACAGTTGTAGAAAACTGTTATGGTTATTGGGAAGGCCCTGAGGATGATAAACGCTTTATTTATTATGCAAATGCTCCCGAAGATTTGATAATTAAAGTGAATTTCACCGACGGCACAAGCAAAAACATTACTATGGGAGAAAAGGTTGAGGGCTATTGGCCTAACTTTGACTCTAACCAGTCTATAAAGCCTTGGGTGCTTGGCGACGATAACTATGCTGTTGTAGAAATACTGGGTAAAAAAGCAAATGTTCCTGTATCGGTTATTAAGAATGATGTAGAAGAAATCGTTATAGATACTGCACCTACAAGAAGATATATTTATGGTGATTCCGATTTCGGTTATCCGTCGGAAGAGGGCTACTGGTTCTATCCTACAGACCTTAGCGGAATTGTGTTTACAGTATATTATACCGATGGTACAAATAAACAGTATACTTATTCTGACTTAGAGGAAGATTACGGAGAATATTACCTTAACGGTTATATGTTAGAGTTTAATTTTGATGATGAGCTGGTTGAGGCTGGAACTCATCGGGTGAAACTAATCTATAAGGGTGCTTCGGATACCTATAATGTTGTGCTTGAGGAAAGTATAGTCGAGTCCTTAGATATTATCAGCAATCCCAACAAAACAGAGTTTAAAAACGGATACATCCCTGATTTTATCGGCACGAAAATTCAGATAAATTATACCGATGGCACAAGCGAAATTGTGGAAATAACAAGCGATAATCTTATATTCTATGTTAATGAGTATAGCGGATATTATGAGCGTTATGTACTTGTAAACGGACTTAAGCTTTATGTAGATAAAGTTTATGACGAATATGATAATTATGTATACAGATTTTCCTGTCTTGATGCCACAATATATTGTGACTCACTAACCTTTACAAATGAAAAAATAGAAAGTATTGAGCTTGATAACCTATCTAAAACAGGAGAGGATATGCTTGTAACCATAACCTATAATGACGGCACATCTGAGGTATTGGAGCTTGAGAATATATGGTATCTGGATTTTGATGGTATTGGCTGTTTTGGTGTTGCCAACACTTCTAACGGAATGCTTGAATACTATATTGAAATGATCTGTGACGATAATGGTGAGCCTGAGGAATACTATGTGTATATTTTGGAAGAATCTATAACAGTATCTCTTAAAACCGTTATTAGTGGTGATGTTGACTGTGACGGCATAGTAGGTACTACCGACCTTGCAGTCCTGAAGCTTTATCTTGCAGGAGCAACTGAGCTTGAGGGGGACAGCCTGACAGCAGGTGACCTTGACGGTGACGGTGATGTAGAAACTACCGACCTTGCGACCTTGAAGCTTATGCTTGCAGGAGCAATTTAAAACATTTAAAGCCTGAGTTTTCTCAGGCTTTTGCTTTTGTGTTCTTGACTTTAAAAGGGATATATTATAAAATCAATGTATAATTATAAGTGAGGAAAAATAATGAAAATTGTAATAACCGATGCTTCTACTGTTACAAGTGGGGATATATCCTTTGAATGTTTCGACAAATTCGGGAAAGTAGATATATACGAGCTTACAAATGATGAAGAGCTTAAACAGCGTATAAAGGATGCCGATATTCTTCTCTGTAATAAAACACAGATAACAAGAGAAGCCTTAAGCTATGCCGAAAGGCTTCGCTATATCGGTCTTTTTGCCACAGGCTTTAATAATATTGACCTTCAGGCAGCAAAGGAAAAGGGAATAACCGTTTGTAATGTTCCCGATTATTCCACCGAGGCTGTAGCACAGCACACCTTTGCTCTTATTCTCTGTATTGCCTGTAGAGCTGCTGACTATAATAAAACGGTACAGGAGGGTGACTGGGTAAAAAGCCGTACCTTTTCCTATTTTCCCATTCCTCTCTTTGAGCTTTCGGGTAAGACCATAGGACTTGTTGGTATGGGAAGTATAGGAAGCAGGGTAGCCGATATTGCCCTTGCCTTCGGTATGAAGGTGCTTGTCTACAAAAGAAGCAAAACAGAGGATAAACGGGTAAAGCAGGTAAGCCTTGACGAGCTTTTAAAGCAAAGCGATATTGTGTCCCTGCACTGTCCTCTTAATAAGGAAAGCGATACTATAATGAACAGACAGGCCTTTGCTAAAATGAAGGATAAGGCAGTATTTATAAATACTGCAAGAGGGGGACTTGTAGATGAAGAAGCACTTAGAGATGCACTTGTTTCGGGTAAGCTTTTAGGAGCAGGACTTGATGTGCTAAGACAGGAGCCAATGAGTGAAAGCTGTCAGCTTCTGAATATTGAAAACTGTATTATCACACCTCATATAGCCTGGGCAGGAATTGAAACAAGAAAACGCCTTATGGGTGTTGTTGAGGAAAATATAAATAGTTTTTTAAAGGGAAAGCCACAGAATACTGTTAATTGACATTCGGTATATTTGTGTTATAATTATTCAGTTAGTTTTTAAAAAGGAAGTCTTATAATGTCAAAAATCGAAAATCTTCGCAATATAGCAATTATTGCTCATGTTGACCACGGTAAAACAACTCTTGTTGACCAGCTTTTAAAGCAAAGCGGTACTTTCAGAAGCAACGAGCAGGTGGACGAAAGGGTAATGGACTCAAACGACCTTGAAAAAGAAAGAGGAATTACCATACTATCTAAAACCACAAGCGTTCACTATAACGGTGTTAAAATAAATATCGTTGACACCCCCGGACATGCAGATTTCGGCGGTGAGGTTGAACGTATTCTTATGATGGTGGACGGTGTTCTGCTTCTTGTTGATGCCTTTGAGGGCTGTATGCCTCAGACCCGTTTTGTGCTTAAAAAGGCTTTGGCTCTTGGCAAAAAGGCTGTGGTTGTTGTAAATAAAATTGACAGACCTATGGCAAGACCTGCCGAGGTGGTTGATGAGGTTCTTGATTTGTTTATCGAGCTTGGAGCAGATGACGAGCAGATAGAATTCCCCGTTGTTTATGCATCAGGCAGGGACGGCTATGCTTCCTATGACGAAACAAAGGGTGAAAATTTAAAGCCCCTTTTCGATACCATTATTAAGGAAATTGATGCACCCGAGGGGGACGAGTCTGCACCCCTTCAGATTCTTTTCTCCAATATTGAATATGACGAGTACCTTGGCAGAATAGGTGTTGGCAGAGTGCAGAGAGGAACTGTAAAAAGCGGTCAGAGTGTTGTACTCAGCCACAGGGACGGTACGGTAAGCAATGTAAAAATCGGTAAGCTTTTTGTAACCGAGGGACTCCGTCGTACCGAAGTAGAAAATGCAACGGTTGGTAATCTTATTCAGGTAGCAGGACTTAGTGACCTGAATATCGGAGAAACTGCCTGTTCTCCCGACTGTATTGAGCCTCTGCCCTTTGTAAAAATTGACGAGCCGACCCTTTCTATGAACTTTATGGTAAATAATTCCCCCTTTGCAGGTAAGGAGGGTAAGTTCGTCACCTCCCGAAATCTTCGTGATCGCCTTTTCAAAGAGGTGGAAACCAATGTAAGCCTGAGGGTTGAGGAAACCGATTCGGCTGATACCTTTAAGGTGTCGGGCAGAGGAGAGCTTCACCTTTCCATACTTATTGAAACTATGCGAAGACAGGGCTATGAATTTCAGGTTTCACCTCCTGAGGTTATTTATAAGCGAGAAAACGGAAAGCTTCTTGAGCCTATTGAGCTTCTTATGATTGAGGTTCCTGAGGAGTATGTGGGTTCTGTGATGGAGCGTCTTGGCTCACGAAAGGCTGAAATAAAGAATATGGGCACAAGAGAGGGCGGCACCTCGCATCTTGAATTTCTTATCCCTGCAAGAGGACTTCTGGGATATAGAAGTCAGTTTATGACCGATACCAACGGTAACGGTATTATGAGCCACGTGTTCAGCGGCTATGAGGAATATAAGGGCGATATTGAGCAGAGAAGCACAGGCTCTATAATCGTTCACGAAAACGGCGAGTCCACAGGCTACGGACTGTTTAATACCCAGAGCAGAGGCAGACTCTTTATTGGAGCAGGTGTTCCTGTTTATGAGGGTATGATAGTAGGCGAAAACCCGAAAAACGAGGACATTGTATGTAATGTCTGCAAGAAAAAGCAGCTTACCAATACAAGAGCGTCGGGAAGTGATGATGCACTGCGTCTTGTTCCCCCGTCAATAATGAGCCTTGAGCAGTCACTTGAGTTTATTAAGAATGACGAGCTTGTGGAAATCACACCAAAAAGTATTCGTCTGAGAAAGAGAATTCTTGATAAAGAGCAGAGAATGAAGGCAGAATCGAGAAATAAACACTAATGAATATTATAATTCTTGATTTGGAATGGGACAGTGCTTACAGTGTGAAGCATCAGCGTTTTGTCAATCAGATTATTCAGATTGGTGCTGTAAAGCTGGATACTGCTTGTGAGATAATAGATACATTTTCCGTAACCGTTAAAAGCAAACTTTCCAAGAAGCTTACCAAACGGTTTACAGAGCTTACGGGGATAACTAACGATATGATGAGGGCAGGGGTTCCTCTGAGTGAGGCTGTGGAGCAGTATAATAATTGGGCAGGAAAAAACACCCTTACTATGACCTGGAGCACCTCAGACCTGTATACAATTATTGAAAACTGCCGTTATCTTCTTACCCCCTCTACAAAGTTCCGTATTGAAAAATATGCCGACCTGCAAAGCTATGTGCAAAATGAAATGAGAAGTATAGGCTATGATTTTAAGTCTCAGATTTCTCTTTCCAATGCGGCGGCTATGCTTTCCATATCCACTGAGGGACTGGAGCTTCACAGTGCAAAGGATGACTGTATTTTGTCGGTGGCTCTGCTTAAACGCTTTTATAATACCGATAAAATGCAGAACTATATAAAGGATGCCACCAACCCTGAATTTTTCAGACGGCTTACCTTTAAGTCCTATACACTTTCCAATATAAAGGACGATAATATAAAGGCTGAAAATCTCGTTTTCAGATGTGATAAATGCGGCGAAACATCCAAGTGTATTACAGGCTTTAAATACCGTAACGGTTGGTTTTCGGCTAATTTCAGATGTGTGGAATGTAAGCGTACCTTTATCGGCAGAGTGTCCTTTAAAAAGACCTATGACGACCTTATAGTAAAGAAAAAAATCGTTGATATAAAGGCGGCTGAAAAGAAGAATGGAAATGCTGTGCAGGGCGTGTCCGAGACAGTGCAATAAAATAAGAAATGAAAATATAAACAAAGGCGGCTACTGTGGTATGCCGCTTTTTCCCGTTGTTGCAAAGGCTTGTCTTCACTTTGGTGAGGAACCTTGTATAAGCGGTACTTATGGCTCAGGCACCGTCTTTTTTTCCGGTTGCTCTTTAAACTGTGTTTACTGTCAGAACTTTGAGATAAGCCACCTTAAAAAAGGGGAAAGAATAACCCCACAAAAATTATCCGAAATATTCAGAGAGCTTGAAGAACAGGGTGCTCATAATATAAACCTTGTTAATCCCACCCATTTTATATGGGCAATAAAGGAGGCACTCAGCCTCTATAAACCGAAAATTCCTCTTGTTTATAACAGCGGAGGCTATGATTTGCCAGAAATTATAGACGAGGATATTTTTGATATTTACCTTATGGATTTAAAGTATGTAAGCAGTGAAAGGTCGCTTAAATACAGCAAGGCTGAAAACTATTTTGAATATGCACAGAAAAGTATTAAAGCAGCATATAAGCTGTGCAGTGAGAGTGTATTTGATAGCGAGGGAATAATGCAGAGGGGACTTATTATAAGACATTTGTGTCTGCCTCTTGCAACCAACGAGGCAATAAGGGTTATTGACTGGGTAAGTGAGAATACCCCGAAAGCCTATCTTAGCCTAATGTCACAGTATTTCCCCACAGGAAAAGCCGAGCAGTTCTGCGAAATTAACCGAAGAATTACAAACAGGGAATATGAAAAGGTTCTCTCCTATGTAATAGAAAAGAACCTTCCAAATGTATTTATTCAGGAGCGAAGCAGTGCAGATGAAAGCTTTGTGCCTGACTTTGATTTTAGGGGATAGTTTAGTAGGGCGGGGGTTTATGTCAAGTGTATACCATCATACTCTTGACAGGCAATCCGCCCCTACATCCTAGACGTTAGATTTTCTTTTTGTAAAATAAATAAAAACACTTGACAACAGGTAATGGTTTATAGTATAATTGTCGTTGTAAATATTACCCCTGCAAAAATGCGGAGGGAGGGAATGTATTAATGAGTCAGGTTCGCCTAAAAGAGAATGAATCACTTGATAATGCTTTAAGACGCTTCAAACGTCAGACTGCTAAGGACGGCGTAATTCAGGAAGTTCGTAAAAGAGAGCATTATGAAAAGCCTTCTGTAAAGCGTAAGAAAAAGTCGGAAGCTGCACGTAAGCGTAAGTTCCGCTAATAAGTGATACTTAAAAAAAGAGAAAGCAGCTGTGTTATCAGCTGCTTTTGTTTTGGAGAAAGCTATGTTTAAACCAAGCATTAAAATACACAGAGTAACGGATATTACTGCCGATGTGCTGATACAAAAAAATATTAAGGCTCTGATACTTGATGTGGATAATACTCTGTCCACCCATCACGGTATGGAGCTGGTTTTCGGACTTGAGGACTGGATAAGGACTATGCAAAATGAGGGTATAAGGCTTCTCATTCTTTCTAATTCTAAAGAGAGAAGGGTAAAGCCCTTTGCAGAGAAAATCGGTCTTGATTTTTGCTCACTCGGACTTAAGCCCTTGCCCTTTGGTTATATGAAGGCTAAAAAAAGACTGAAATTAAAAAGACGGGAAATAGCTATTGTAGGTGACCAGATGTTTACCGATGTACTTGGCGGACGGCTCTTTGGTATAACCACAATAATGACCGACCTTATTTTGCCTGAGGATAAAATAAGCTTTAAGGTAAGACGGAAAATGGAAAAAATATTACTTAAAAAAATGAAGGTGGAAAACGGATATGGCTGCTAAATTCGGTCCTGCAGGAAATTCTGAAAGCTTTGCCGCTATGGGATATAGGTATAGCCAGCAGGTGCCTGAGTACCTTGTGAAAATGGGACTTGACCATTTTGAATATCAGTGTGGCAGAGGGGTTAATATATCTTCTGAAAAGGCTCATAAATTCGGGGAAATTGCAAAGGAAAAGGGAATAAGTCTGTCCCTTCACGCTCCCTATTATATTTCTATGTCCTCTGTGGAGGAGGAAAAACGTCTTAATTCAGTAAACTATATTTTACAGAGTGCAAGGGCAGTAAATGCTATGGGTGGAAGCCGTATTGTTGTTCACACAGGCTCTTGCGGTAAAATAAGCAGAGAGGAAGCTCTTTCCCTTGCAAGTGACACAATGGCTCTTGCACTTTCTGCCTTAAAGGAAGAAAACCTATCCCATATTCATATTTGCCCCGAAACTATGGGGAAAATAAATCAGCTTGGCACTTTAGAAGAAGTTATTGCTCTTTGCAAAATTGACGAGAGTATTATCCCCTGTATTGATTTCGGTCACCTTAATGCAAGAACGCTTGGTGAAATAAGGGGCAAGGA
>JBGUVH010000043.1:0-6129 GCA_045134215.1 Acutalibacteraceae bacterium | reverse complement strand
GTGACAGCTTCTCCCCGACACTTTGTGTCGCCCCTCAACCACCGCAAGCGGTCCCCCTTCTCCCAAGGGAGAATGCTTGGAGAAGCCAAAACCCGTATGTTTCACGTGAAACATACGGGTTTTTAAATTATTTGTTTCACGTGAAACATTATGCGTAAATAAACAAGGCTTCTATAACAACAACTATCATAACAATGATAATCATCGGGGAAGAGAAGAACACCTTTAGCTTTTGAGGAACGGTTAACATTCCTTTGTTTTCAAGGGTGAAATCCAATTCGTTTTTGCGGTGAAGCAGATATATTCCCACAAAGCCGCAGAAAAACAGCAATATAAGATACAGCAAATTAATTGTTCCTATTTCTGTTGTATTCATTGGCTGGGTGATATAATCAAGCAAAATACTTGTAAAATTGTTTATAAAGTGTATTATAACAGCAGTCCATATTGTGCCTGTCTTTATTACCACAAAGGCGAAAACAAATCCCATTATAAAAGCAAAAGGAATTTGAACAAAGTTGCCGTGCATAAGTCCGAAGATAACTGCCGAAGTGATTATAGCAAAGCCATCACCGTATTTTCGAAGTGTTCCCATCACCGCGCCGCGAAGTGCAAATTCCTCAACAAGAGCCGGTGTTATAGCTGTAGCAATAAAAGCAAGGACTATACCAATAGGATTAGTGGGATTATCTATAGTATTTACTTCATATTCAATACCCATAGACTGAAATATTGAACCCGCCATACTTGTAAGGAAATTTGACAGTCCGCTAACACCAAGTCCCAAAAGCACCATTGGAAGAACTAAATCAGGGCGGTCCGCCTTTTTAAAGGAAGATATATCGCTGAGCCGTTCCTTTTCAAGCTTTGCGTATATAGTATAGGACAATATAAAGGCTATAGAAGAAATTACAATTTGTATGCCCTGCATTAAGGTTGTGTCATTAAGGAATTCTGACAGGGCATTGGGATTAATAACCCCCATACCCGACAGTATTCCCAGCGGAAAGCTCCACATTACCATAAAAAGAGTCATAATAAAGAAGGCTATACCCAAAAGATTTGCACTTTTTCTTATTTTTCTCTTTTCTTCCTTAATTTTTTGCTTTTTTATAAATTCTTCGCCATAATATTCGGTTGGGTAAAACATTAATTATTCCTCATTTTATGTGTCGTTATCCACCGCAATATCACTATCTCCTACATCTGCTGCATCTGCATCGGGGGCTTCGGGAAGGGCATTAACCTCTTCTTCGTCGTGAGTTGCTGTTGCAACTGAGAGAACCTTACTGTCTCCCTCAACACGCATAACCCTTACACCCTTAGAAGGTCTTGCAAAGGTACTGATTTCACTTACAGGAATTCTTATAATAATTCCGTCAGAGGAAATCATAATTACATCCTCGTCATCATTTACACAAAGCACATTTGCTACATCGCCGTATTTCTCGGTTCTGTAGTTGGTAGTACCCTTACCGCCTCGGCTCTGAACTCTATAGTCGGAAATAGGGGACTTTCTACCAAAGCCTGTTTCTGTAACAGTAAGAAGAGTGCTGTTATCGTCACAGATATCCATAGCAACAACCTCGTCGTCGCCTGTAAGCTTTATTGCCCTTACGCCGCAGGCTGTTCTGCCCATAGGACGAACCTGTGTTTCTTCGAAACGGATACCGCGTCCCTTCTTAGTTGCAACATATATATCTTTCTTACCGTCAGTAAGGCTTACAAAGGACAGCTCATCACCCTCATTAAGCTCAAGAGCGATAATACCTGTTTTGCGTATATTACGGAATTCCGTAATTTTAGTTCTCTTAATAGTTCCTTTTCGGGTTACCATACAAATGAAGCTTTCATCATCAGCCTCAGCGCAGGAAAGCACCATAGAAAGCTTTTCGCCTGTCTGAAGAGCCAACAGATTAACAACATTCATACCCTTTGAGTTGGTGCTTGTAGCCTCGGGAATTTCATAAGCCTTAAGCTTATAAACCCTGCCGAAGTTGGTAAAGAGCATTATGTTATCGTGAGAAGAACAGGTCATCATATTTTCAATCATATCGTCTTCTCTTGTTCTCATACCCATTTTACCTCTGCCGCCCTTATGCTGAACGCTGTAGGTGTCCACTGCCATACGCTTGATATAGCCGTTGACGGTTTTGGTAATAACACATTCCTCTTCGGGAATAAGGTCCTCAATATCAACCTCTCCCGAAACAGCAGAAATTTCAGTTCTTCTGTCATCGGAATATTTATCTCTGAGATTTAAGGACTCGGTTTTAACAATATCGAGGATTCTTTCTTTACTGTCAAGTATTGCCTGACATTCCTTAATAAATTCAAGCTTTTCAGCCAGTTCATCAAGAATTTTCTGTTTTTCAAGATTAGCAAGTTTACCAAGCTGCATCTGCACAATAGCGGTAGTCTGTATATCGTCAAGACCGAAACGCTCAGAAAGATTTTCCTTAGCAGTAGAAACATCAGCACTGCTTCTGATAATAGAAATAACCTCATCAATAAAGTCAAGTGCAGTTTTAAGTCCCTCTAATATATGAGCTCTCTCTGCTGCTTTCTTCATTTCAAAACGGGTTTTACGCTCAACAATTTCACACTGGAAATCAATACTGTTCTGAAGCATTTCCTTAAGTGTTAATATCTGAGGTTTACCGTTAACAATAGCAATAAGGTTAGCACCAAAGGTGGTCTGAAGCTCGGTATAGGAGAAAAGCTTATTAAGAACAACCTGAGGATTAGCGTCCTTCTTTACATCAACGACAATTCTTATACCGCCGTCGCGCTTTGAAGAATAATCAACTACATCATCAATGCCTTCAATTCTCTTTTCACTTGCAAGGTCATAAATCTTTTTAACAAGGTCTTTTTTCCTTACTTTATAAGGAATTTCGGTAATAATAATTCTGAATTTTCCGTTTGATAATTCTTCAATTTCAGTTTTACCACGAACAATTATTCTGCCCTTACCTGTTGCATAGGCGGCTCTTATACCGCTTCTGCCCATTATAATACCGCCGGTAGGGAAGTCAGGACCCTTTATATGTTCGCAAAGCTCACTTAAATCTGCCTCTGGGTTATCAATAAGACAGCACATACCGTCAATAACCTCAGCAAGATTATGAGGAGGAATTTCGGTTGCCATACCAAAAGCTATACCCGAAGAGCCGTTAACTAAAAGCTGTGGGAATCTAACGGGAAGAACGGTAGGCTCTTTAAGTCTGTCATCATAGTTAGGAGTAAAATCAACAGTATCCTTCTCAATATCATCAAGCATATGGAGAGAAAGACGGTTCATTTTAGACTCGGTATAACGGTAAGCAGCAGCAGGGTAGCCGTCTATATTACCAAAGTTACCGTGTCCGTCAATAAGAGGATAACGAAGAGAGAAATCCTGCGCCATTCTTACCATAGCATCATAAACAGAGGAGTCACCGTGTGGATGGTATCTACCAAGCACAGAACCAACTGTGTCAGCACACTTTCTGTATGCTTTTTCGGGGGTAAGTCCGTTTTCATACATTGTATACAGAATTCTTCTGTGTACAGGTTTAAGTCCGTCTCTTACATCGGGAAGAGCGCGGCCTACAAGAACAGACATACCGTACTGGAGCATACTGCCCTTGATTTCATCAACTATTTCTACAGGCACGATATTTGTTTCTTCACTTTCGGGCCAGTAGACCTTTTCCTGTTTTGCCATTTTTAATCTCTCCCCTTTCCTTAAATATCAAGGTCGGTAGCAAATACCGCATTTTCTTCAATAAACTGTTTTCTGGGCTCAACCTCTTCACCCATAAGCATTGAGAAGGTTGCATCTGCTATTTCTGCATCCTGCATAGTAACTCTCAAAAATGTTCTCTTTTCAGGGTCAAGTGTGGTTTCCCAAAGCTGATCGGGGTCCATTTCACCAAGACCCTTATAACGCTGAACATCAGCAGTACCGCCCAGCTTTTCAATATATTCTGCCTTTTCTTCATCAGTAAATGCATCAAAATGCTGTTTACCCTTGCTGACTCTGTAAAGAGGCGGCTGTGCAAGGTAGATATGACCTGTTTCAATAAGCTCAGGCATATATCTGAAGAAAAATGTTAAAAGCAGCGTTCTTATATGGCTTCCGTCAACGTCGGCATCGGCCATAATAACTATTTTATCGTAACGAAGCTTTTCTATATCAAAGTTTTCGCCTATTCCTGTACCGAGAGCTACGATAACAGGCGTTAATTTATCATTTCCGTAAACCTTATCATCTCTCGCCTTTTCAACATTAAGCATTTTTCCCCAAAGCGGAAGAATTGCCTGATAGGTTGAGTTTCTGCCTTCAACAGCACTGCCTCCTGCAGAATCACCCTCGACGATAAATATTTCGGTTTTTGACGCATCATCTGAAATACAGTCGGTTAATTTTTCGGGCATTCTTGTTTTATTACCAATTCCCGATTTATTTCTACTTGCTTCTCTTGCTTTTTGAGCTGCCTCTCTTGCATTAGAGGAAGCAATAGATTTATCAATAATAATTTTTGCTTCCTGTGGGTGCTCCTCAAGGAACTGATAAAGCTTATCGTTTACAAGGTCCCTTACAACCTTGCCAATGGAAGTATTACCAAGCTTTGCTTTAGTCTGACTTTCAAACTGAGCATCACTAAGCTTTACAGAAACAACAGCTACAACGCCTTCAATAATATCCTCTGCCTTAAGTCTTGCATTTCCTTCCTTTAGGTGCTTGAAATCAAAGGCATATTTATTAACAGTATTTGTAAGTGCCTGTCTAAAGCCCTGCTCATGAGTACCGCCGTCAATAGTATGAAGAGTATTAGCAAAGGACATTACCTTGCTGTCATAGGCAGTTGACCAAATAAGAGCAATTTCAGCAGTCTGGTCATCCTTTTCGGTGTTTAAGTATATAACCTCGCTATTAAGGCTATCCTTTTTCATTCCTTCAAGAAGGTACTCAACATAAGATTTAATACCTCCCTCGTAGTAAAATTCATCAGTTTTAGGCTCATAAACATCGGTTCTCTTGTCAATAAGCTCAACCCTTATACCTGCATTAAGGAAGGACTGCTCACGAAGTCTGTTTTTAAGGGTATCATAATCATAAGTAATAGTATCGGTAAAAATAGAGGGGTCGGGCTTAAAGGTAACGGTAGTTCCTGTCTTATCAGTAGTACCGATAATTTCAAGGTCTGATACGATATTACCCTTTTCATAGCGCTGTTTATAAACATTTTTGCCGTCCCTTACCTCAACCTCAAGCCAAGAGGAGAGGGCATTAACAACCGAAGCACCAACACCGTGAAGTCCTCCTGAAACCTTATATCCGTTACCGCCGAACTTACCGCCTGCATGAAGAATTGTGAAAACAACAGTAACGGTAGGAATACCTTTTTGCGCATTTATACCTGTTGGTATACCGCGTCCGTTATCCTCTACCCTTACTATTCCGTCATCAAGAAGAGTAACAGTTATTTTATCGCAAAAGCCTGCAAGGGCTTCGTCAATAGAGTTATCAACAATCTCATAAACAAGATGGTGTAAACCTCTCTCTCCGGTAGAACCAATATACATACCGGGTCTTTTTCGTACTGCTTCAAGTCCTTCTAATACCTGTATTGAATTTTCGTCGTATTCACCGACACCTGCAGGTACTTTAATTTCTTCGCTCATACTTTTTTCCTCTCTTAACTGATTTCTATTCCCGACTCACTTCTCTTTAAAAGAGTAGCCGAGGATAACTGTGAAATATAAATTATTTGTTTATTATTTTTACTCTGGCATACTATAAAGGATTTTGGAAGCTCATAGCTTACGTTTATTACCCGTCCATCTTTTTCTGCCTTTGTAAGATAATCTCTCGTTCTTTTTGATACTGTTGCATTATCAAGGTCAAAAATACCGATTATATCAGCCTTTTTTACCACAGTATCCTGTCCTAAATGTATATACATCTTATTCCTCCGCTTTTTCTATTTTTCCGTTTCTCACCTTATAAACAGTGCCATCATTCAGATTTTTTATATTTGCGGGGTCACAGCATGTTATAAACACCTGCATTTTTTTTATGTGATTTAATATAAAGCTTTGTCTTACAGGGTCAAGCTCACTCATAACATCATCAAGCAG
>JBGUVH010000042.1:0-7785 GCA_045134215.1 Acutalibacteraceae bacterium | reverse complement strand
CAGTATAAGCTGTATAAGCTTATCTGGGAGCGTTTTATCGCTTCACAGATGGAAAACTGTTTACAGGATACCGTTTCTGTTGATATAACTGCAGGAGATTATCTCTATAAAGCAAGTGGATATACTGTTAAATTTGACGGCTTTACCGTTCTTTATGATTTAAAAGAGGCTGATGATGAGGGTGAGGTATCTTTACCTGAGCTTGTTTGCGGCGAAACCGTTAAATGTAAGGCTGTTATCCCTTATCAGCACTTTACACAGCCCCCTGCACGCTATAACGAATCCACTCTTACAAAGGCTCTTGAAGAAAACGGAATAGGAAGACCGTCTACCTATGCGCCGATTATTTCTAATATCGTGCAGAGAGACTATATTGAAAGAGAAAAGAAATACTTTAAGCCTACGAAGCTGGGTATGGTGGTTACCGACCTTATTGCAGAGTATTTCAAAAAGATAGTTGACGTTAAGTTTACCGCAGGAATGGAACAGAATCTTGATAAAATCGACGAGGGTAAGCTTTCTTGGGTTGAAACCGTTGACCGCTTCTATAAGGATTTTGCGGTTACACTTAAAAAAGCTGAGGACTCTATGAACGGTGTCAAGGTTAAGGTTCCCGATCAGGAAACAGAGGAAATCTGTGAAAACTGTGGAAGAAATATGGTTATAAAATCAGGACGCTTCGGTAAATTCCTTGCCTGTCCCGGTTATCCTCAGTGTAAGAATACTAAGCCTTTGCCGGAAGAAAAAATCACACAGCCCTGTCCTAAATGTAACAGTGAGCTTGTTAAACGTGTTTCAAAGAAGACAGGTAAAAAGTTCTATGGATGTTCAAATTATCCTAAGTGCGATTTTGCTGCTCCGGGACTACCAAGCGGGGATATCTGTAAGGAATGTGGTTCCTATATCCTTGTTGGCGCAAGGGGAAGAAAGTTCTGTATGAATGCCCAGTGTCCTACTCGTAGCATTAAAAAAAAGGCAACTAAAAATGAAAGCTAAGATTACCGTTATCGGAGCAGGTCTTGCAGGCTGTGAAGCCGCTATGCAGATAGCAAATGCCGGATATGAGGTACTGCTTTATGAAATGAAGCCTACCCATAAAACCCCTGCTCATAAAAGTGATATGTTTGCCGAGCTTGTTTGTTCAAATTCACTTAAGGCTTCAAGAATTGATTCGGCAGCAGGACTTTTAAAGGAAGAAATGAGGAGAATGGGCTCTGTGTGTCTTGAAGCTGCTGATAATTCTTCGGTTGCGGCAGGCGGAGCACTGGCAGTTGACAGAGATTTGTTTTCTTCTTATATAACCGAAAGGGTGAAAAATCACCCCAATATAACGGTTATAAATGAAAAAATAGACGAGATACCAGAGGATACTTATTGTGTTATAGCAACTGGCCCTCTTACCGACCAAAAGTTAGCAGAAAATATCGGTAAATACTGCCAAGAGGAAAATTTAAGCTTCTATGATGCGGCAGCGCCTATCGTAACAAAAGAAAGTATTGATATGTCGGTTGCTTTTTCTGCTTCACGCTACGGTAAGGGCGGAGATGACTATATAAACTGTCCCTTTAATAAAGAGGAATATGAGCTGTTTCATAGGGAGCTTATAGCAGCAAAAACAGCGCCGCTTAAGGATTTTGACAAACCCTTTACGGTATACGAAGGCTGTATGCCTATTGAGGTTCTGGCAAAAAGGGGAGAGGATTCAATCCGCTTTGGCCCCTTAAAGCCTGTGGGACTTACGGATCCGAGAACTTCTCATCGTCCTTGGGCGGTGGTACAGCTTAGAAAAGAAAATGCACAGGGAAGCTTATATAATATAGTGGGCTTTCAGACCAATCTTAAATTCCCCGAACAGAAAAGAGTATTTTCACTCATCCCAGGTCTTAGGGAGGCTGAATTTGTAAGATACGGAGTTATGCACAGAAATACCTTTATTAACTCTGCAAGACTGCTTAATAGGAATTTATCTTTAAAAAAGAATCAGAAGCTGTTTTTTGCAGGGCAGATAACAGGTGTTGAGGGTTATATGGAATCGGCGGCAAGTGGTATTGTTGCAGGCAGAAATATTGTTGCCTCTATTGAAGAAAAAGAGCCGATAATTCTTCCGCCCTTTACAATGACAGGTGCGCTTATAAACTATATAACCGATCCGACTGTTGAAAATTTACAGCCTATGGGTGCGAATTTCGGAATACTTCCGCCCCTTTCTGAGCATATAAGGGATAAACGAGAAAGATATTCTGCTTTTTCAAAACGCAGTCTTAATTGGTTTGACAGCTTTTGCTGAGGAGGAAAAATATGAGAGTTATAATTGATGCTTTCGGTGGAGATTTTGCCCCCGCCTGTACAATTGAGGGCGCTGCTCTTGCACAAAAGGAGCTTGGCGTAGGTATTGTTCTTACGGGTAACGAGGAAATTATAAGAAATTATATAAAGGAACATGGTGTTAAGTTTACCGACCTTGAAATTATTCACACTGATGATGTTATTTCAATGCACGATGAACCTACCTCTCTTCTTAAAACTCATAAGGATTCATCTATGGCAGTAGCCTTTAAAAAGCTTAGCGAGGGTGAGGCTGATGCTTTTGTTTCTGCAGGAAGCACAGGTGCAATTGTAGTAGGCGGAACACTTATTGTAAAGCGTATAAAGGGTGTAAAGCGTCCTGCACTCGCTTCTATGATTCCCTCTCCCAATAAGTCTTATATGCTTATGGATATGGGGGCAAATGCTGAATGTCGTCCCGAAATGCTTCAGCAGTTCGGTATTATGGCAAACGCTTATCTTAAACGCGTAGAGGGAAGAAGCAATCCTAAAATTGCTCTTCTTAATATCGGCACAGAGGATACAAAGGGTTCAGAGCTTCAGCAACAGGCTTATAAGCTGCTCAGCAAGACTGATATTAATTTTGTGGGTAATATCGAGTCAAGAGAAATGCCAAAGGGTGTTGCAGATGCTGTTATTACTGACGGCTTTACAGGAAATATTGCCTTAAAGCTTATTGAAGGTACTGCTTCCACACTCTTTAAAATGATAAAGGGTGCGCTGTATAAGAACATAATAAACAAACTTGCCGCCCTTATAATTAAAAAGGATTTATATGCTTTAAAGGGCAAAATGGATAGCTCTGAGGTAGGAGGAGCTTTGCTTTTAGGTGTTAAAAAACCTGTTATTAAGGCTCACGGTAATTCTGATGCCAAGGCTATTAAAAATGCCATAAGACAGGCTAAATATTTCTATGAAGGAAATGTTATAGAAAGTATTAGTCAGGGACTGGAAGCTATTGAGGAATAATATGAAAAGACTTGAAGCAAATCTTAATTACAAATTTAAAGATATATCACTTCTAAAAAACGCATTAAGTCATTCTTCCTATGCTAATGAAAAACATCTTAGCTGCGGCTCAAATGAGCGCCTTGAGTTTTTGGGTGATGCGGTTTTATCGGTTATAGTTGCTGATTATCTATACAATAATTTTGGGAATAAGCCTGAGGGAGAGCTTACAAAGCTGAGAGCCTCCCTTGTCTGCGAAAAATCCCTTTGCGGTTTTGCCCGTACTTTAGAGATAGGTGATTTTCTGTTTCTCGGTAAAGGTGAGGATGCAAACGGCGGCAGAGAAAGAAATTCTATTCTTGCCGATGCCTTTGAGGCGGTTCTTGCCGCAATGTATCTTGACGGCGGTATGGAGGTTGCAAGAAATCACGTATTAAGGTTTATAAAGGACGAGCTTTCTCATACTGAGGATGAGGTTTTTCACGATTATAAAACCACCTTACAGGAGGTTATACAGAAAAACCCTGAGGAAAGACTTACCTATGTGCTGTCCGGTGAGAGCGGTCCCGACCATAATAAATCCTTCACCGTAGAAGTATTGCTGAATTCTAATGTTATAGGTTGCGGTACGGGAAAAACTAAAAAACGTGCAGAGCAGATGGCGGCAAAGGATGCACTTATACTTATGGGAATTGAACAGTAATGTCAAAACACGCTAATATTTCCTTTTTTGTTACTCATCAGGGCTGTACTCACAGGTGTAGCTTTTGTGACCAAAGGTCGATTACGGGACAAACAAATCTGCCTGATGCTGATACTGTTATAAGCACCGTCAGTATGGCTGTAAAAAATCACAGATATACAGGAGAAGAAAGAGAAATTGCTTTCTTCGGCGGCAGCTTTACCGCTATTGACAGAGAGTATATGCTGTCCCTTCTTAAAGCGGCTTACCCGTTTGTTGAAGAAGGCTTGGTTTCAGGTATAAGGGTATCCACACGACCTGATGCAATAAATGAAGAAATACTCTGTATACTTAAAAAATACGGCGTTACTGCCATTGAGCTTGGCGCACAGAGTATGGATGAAAATGTACTTATTGCCAACAGAAGAGGTCACAGCAAAGAGGATGTATACAGTGCCGCTTCGCTTATAAAGAAGTACGGCTTTTCTCTGGGACTTCAGATGATGACAGGGCTTTTCGGGGCAACCGAAGAGAGTGACAGAAACACTGTAGAGGAATTTATAAAAATTGCTCCCGATACCGTGAGAATTTATCCCACTGTGGTTTTAAAGCATACAGAGCTTGCCGTACTTGTTGAAAAAGGGAATTACATTCCTTTTTCACTTGAGGAAACGGTAAGGCAGTGCTGCGATTATTATGAAGCCTTTGAGCAAAAGGGAATAAAGGTTATACGAATGGGACTTCATCATATTAATGAAGATGATTATGTAGCTGGTCCTTGGCATCCTGCCTTCAGTCAGCTTTGCAGAAGTGAGATTAACCTTAAACGATTGCTAAGATGTTTTGAGGGTAAAGAAAAGGGTAGCTATAATCTATATGTGAATAATACCCGTATTTCTGATTTTGTAGGTCAGAAAAAAAGTAATATAGAAAAGCTTAAAGAAAAAGGCTATGTATTAAGTGTCAGAGGTGACGCTGATATTAAAGACGGAGATTTCCGTTTAGAAAGGATAGTGAATTAGGTATGCTGCTTCGTTCTATCACAGTTCAGGGCTTTAAATCCTTTGCGGATAAAACGGTTCTGAAATTCGGTAAAGGCATTACGGCTGTTGTTGGTCCTAACGGAAGCGGAAAAAGTAATATTTCCGATGCTGTACGTTGGGTTCTCGGTGAACAGTCGACCAAAAGTTTGCGTGGACAGTCTATGGAGGATGTTATCTTTTCGGGTACTGCAACACGCCGTCCACACGGATTTTGCGAAGTAACCCTTAATATAGATAACTCTGACAGAACACTTAATTTTGATAATGACAGTGTTTCCATTACACGCCGTTATTACCGTTCTCACGAAAGTGAGTATCTTATAAACAATGTTGCCGTTAGACTTAAAGATGTTAATGAGCTGTTTATGGATACAGGTCTCGGAAGAGATGGCTATTCAATGATAGGTCAGGGTAAAATTGATAATATAATAAGCTCTAAATCAGGTGAGAGAAGAGATATTTTCGAAGAGGCGTCGGGTATTTCAAAGTACCGTTACCGTAAAATCGAAGCCGAAAGAAAGCTTTCTGCTGCTGAGGAAAATCTCCTTCGTCTTAAGGATATAATGAATGAGCTTGAGGGCAGAGTAGGGCCTCTTGAACAGCAGAGCAAAAAGGCTGAAAGGTTTTTGGCTCTTGCAGAGGATAAGAAGAGTCTCGAAATAGGACTCTGGCTTTATACTCTTAGTAATTCCAAACAGGCTCTTCGTGAGCAAGAAAACAAAATTGCCCTTGCTGCCATGCAGTATAAGGAAATTGATGAAAAGCTTAAGAGCTTTGATAGCGAGAATGAAAAGAATTCCCGCGATTTTGCTCTGCTTACCGTAGCAATTGAGGAATGTAGAAATAATATATCCACAAGAAACGAGGATATTGCTACTGCAGGCGGTGAAATTTCTGTAATTAACCGTGATATCCAGCACAATAACGAGGCTGTGGAAAGACTTCTTGCTGAAAGGGAAGAGCTTAAGAAAACCGACGAATCAGCTAATGAAGAAATCGAAAGCAAGAAAAACGCCGCAAAGCTTAAGGAAGATGAAATAAAGGCTCTTGAGGAAAAGCTTCTTGCTCTTGAAACACAGCTTACCGAAATGCTGAGCGAAAGCGAAGCTATCTCAAAGAATATTGAAGAGCTTGTGAGAAATCTTAACAGTGTTTCTATGAAGAGCGGTGATTTGCGTGTTACGATGATGACCAGCGAGAGCACTGTATCCGAGCTTGAAGCAAGGGCTGGTAATATTGGCGAAACTATTAAGGAAAAAGAAGCTCAGCTTACTGAACTTAATAAAGAATTTGACGACAATAAAGCCTTCCTTGATAAAACCGAAGAAACCATAACCGAATGCACCAATTCTCTGGGCGGTTATGAGATGAAGTATAGCTCCCGCAAGGAAAAGGCGGATATTTGTAAGGAAGAGTGTGAAAAGCTTCGTCTTGACAGGGAAGCAAAGGTAAGACGTGTACAGATTCTTTCAGAGCTTGAGAAAAATCTTGAAGGCTTCCAGAACTCTGTAAAGACCGTTATGAATGCGGCTCAGACAGGTACCATTCGTGGTATTCACGGTCCTGTGTCAAAGATTATAAATGTTGATAAAGAATATTCTGTTGCTATAGAAACAGCACTTGGAGCTACTATTCAGCAGATAGTCTGTGACAACGAAAACGATGCAAAAAGAGCTATTGAAATGCTTAAGTCCTCCGGCTCAGGCAGAGCTACCTTCCTTCCTATTTCTTCAATTAAATCGAGAGAATTCAAGGAAACAGGCTATGAAAATATGTTTGGCTATGTTGGACTTGCTCCTGACCTTATTGACTGTGAAGAACAGTACAGAGAGATAGTTAAATACCTTCTTGGTAATACTGTTGTATGCGAAGACCTTGACAGCGCCGTTGCTATATCAAAGAAATTCGATTATAGATTTAAAACCGTTTCCCTTGACGGACAGGTGGTTAATTCGGGCGGTTCTCTTACAGGCGGTTCCCTTATCAGAAATGCAGGAATTTTAAGCCGCGCAAGTGACATAAAAAGACTTGACGGCGAGGTAGAAAGGTTAGCGGAAAAGCTTAAACGCAAGGAAGCAGAATATGAGCTTTGTATGAGTGACCTTGCAAAAGCGGAGGCTGATATTACCTCTGCAAAGGCCACTCTTGCTACTGCAAATGAGGATAAAATACGAATACTCGGTGAGCTCAGACGCGTTGATGATATAAGAAATTCCGTTAATGCTGCAATAGAAGAGCTAAAGAGCGAAAAGACCACCTCGTCACAAAAAATCGAGGCTCTTAAAGCTACCGCCAATGAGGCGGCTAAGGAAATTGCTCTTCTTGATAAGGAAAAGGATGAAATTCAGCAGAAAATTGATGAGCATAGCGGTGGCAGAGATACCCTTGCAGGTAAACGTGAGGAAATCGGTAATGCTATGACTGCTGTAAGAATGGATATTCTTGATAAGAAAAAGGATATTGAAAATCTTCTCCTTTCTGCCCAGACACTTACTGACTCTATGGGCAACCGTTCAAAGCGTATGGAGGCTATAGCAGGTGAGCTTAGCGGAATTGACATTCTTAAAACAGAGCTTTTCTTAAAGCTTTCTGAAATTGAGGCAAAAATTCATGGCTTTAAGAATAGTATTGCTGAAAATGAAAAGGAAATTGAGCGTCTTACCCTTGAGCGCGAGCGCACCGAAAAACATGGTACAGAGCTTCGCTCCAGTGAAAAGGAACGCACCTTGGAACGAGAGAAAATCAGCGGTGAACTTGCACGTCTTACCGAGCGTAAAGAGGTTATGC
>JBGUVH010000041.1:0-6279 GCA_045134215.1 Acutalibacteraceae bacterium | reverse complement strand
AAGCTCTGAAGCTTAAAGTATACACCGAAGACGGTGGTTGCTACCATAGTAAGACTGCCGAGAATCATATTCAAAAGGAAGGTCATTACAGAGCCTATAGACTGCATAACGATTGAAGGGAAGCCTACCTTATAAATAGTTTTTACAGCCTTAAGATCAGGATGTATAATTCCTTTTAAGCTGATAGTTATTTCTTTGTTTTTGGTAATGTTAAGAATTATAGCAATAACGGCAGCAACTATTTGTCCTATAACCGTAGCCACTGCAGCACCCAGAACACCCATAGGCTTTATTGGACCTAAACCAAAAATAAGTATAGGGTCAAGAACAATATTTGTAATTGCACCGATTAGCTGGGTAAGCATTGCAAGAGTGGTTTTTCCTGTTGACTGCAAAAGTCTTTCGAAGCAAAACTGCATAAAAATACCAATAGAAGCACCAAGACAAACACTGGTGTAGTCAACACCGTACTCTATAACCTTTGCTATGTCATAGGCTCCCGAGGAAAAGTCCTGAAGCTCAAAAAAGGTGCGTGAAAAGAAAATGCCCATAAGAGAAAATACCACAAATGAACAAAAGGAAAGAAAAATTCCTGTATTGGCGGCGGCATCAGCGGCTCTGTAATTCTTCTCACCCAAAGACCTTGAAAGAAGAGCATTTATACCAACAGCCGTTCCTGCACCGAAGGCTATCATAAGACTTTGTAATGGAAAAGCGAGGGAAACGGCGGTCAGCGCCTCTACACCAAGCTTTGAAACAAAGATGCTGTCCACCACATTATAGAAGGCTTGTACAAGCATAGACACCATCATAGGAATTGCCATACTTGCAAGAAGTCTGCCTATAGGCATAGTTCCCATTTTATTTTCTTTTCTAACTTCCATCAGCTTTCTCCATTCTTTTACAAAACATACTATAATATAATAAGATATATTATATAGTGATGTCAAGGTTTTATTGTTGACAAAATTGGTATTTGGGATAAAATATAATTATATAGAATGAGGAAAGAAAAAATGAAAAGAATTATATGTATTTTACTCAGTGTTTTTCTATTACTGTCCTGTTTTTCAGGGTGTAGTGTAAAAGAAAAGCAAAATGATAAATTAAAAATAGTAGCTACAGTATTTCCGCCTTATGATTTTGCCCGCGCTATTGTCGGGGATAAGGCTTATATTTCTATGCTTATACGTCCTGGGAGTGAAAGTCATACCTTTGAACCGACTCCTACTGATATGAAAGCTGCAGAGGAATGTGATATTTTTATTTCTCTCGGCGGAGAAAGTGAAAGCTGGGCGCAGCGGCTTGTTGAGGCTTCGGACAACAAAGAAAGAGTAACAGTGCTTTTAAATGATACTGTAACCCTCTTAGAACAGGGAAGCGGTGAAGAGCATAACCACAGCGATACTCACAGTCATTCTCACGAACATGATGAGCATATATGGACCTCTCCTCTTAATGCTATTAAAATGAGTGAGGCGATTTATAGTGCTATTTGTCGGAAGGATTCTGCAAATAAAGCTTATTATACAGAAAATTTTGAAAGCCTTAAAAAAGAGCTTACAGCTCTTGATGAAGACTTCAGAACGGCAGTAAAGGAAAGCAATAAAAAGGAAATAATACTTGGTGACCGTTTTCCGTTTTTATATCTTACGCAGGAGTACGGTATTAAATATCACGCTGCTTTTCCCGGCTGCGCTGAACAGACAGAGCCTGATGTGAATACTCTCATTCATTTAATTGAGCATATAAAAGAAGAAAACATAGGTACTGTTTTTTATACCGAATTTTCGTCAGGAAAAATTGCAGATATGCTGTGCAGTGAGACAGGCGCACAAAAAGCGCTTCTTCATTCCTGCCATAATGTTACAAGGGAAGAATGGAAAAAAGGAGAAACCTATGTAACGCTTATGAGAAGTAATCTGAATAACCTTAAAAATGCTTTAAAATAATGAAAAAAAGGGTTTACTTATCGGGCTGTTTATGGCACAATCTACTCGGCAAAATTAATTTATTCAGGTGATACAAATGAAAAAGAATGTTGCAGTTATCGGTTAAGGTGGACAGGGTGCATGGCATTGTACTCAGATTATGAAAAGCGATGTTGTAGCTCTTACAGGTATCTATGATATACGCGAAATAAGAAGACAGGCCGCTAAGGATAACGGGATTTTTGTATATGAATCAAACGATGCTATCTTAAAAGACGATAAGGTTGACATTGTTGTTATAGCTATTTCAAACGACGACCATCTTGAGTGGGTTGTAAGGGCTCTTGAGGCAGGGAAAAACGTTATTTGCGAAAAGCCTGTTGAGATGAGCGTTGCCGCCCTTGATAAAATGATTGCGGCTGCAGATAAATCAGGTAAGCTTTTCAGCGTTCATCAGAACAGACGCTGGGATGTTGACTTCCTTGCTATGAAGCAGATTGCGTTGAGTGGGGAAATCGGCAAGATAATCAATATTGAGTCCCGTGTACACGGCTCTCGCGGAATTCCTTCTGACTGGCGATGCGAAAAGGCTCATGGCGGCGGAATGATTCTTGACTGGGGTGTTCATCTTATTGACCAGCTTCTGCAGATATTCAGTGATGAAGAAATAGATACCGTTTACTGTGAGAACACTCATATAACCAATAAAGAGGTTGACGACGGCTTTAAGCTGACTATGCGCTTTAAGTCGGGACAGCGCGGTTATGTCGAGGTTGGTACATATAACTTTATTGCTTTGCCTCGTTTTTATATGCAGTGTGAAAGCGGTACTGCTCTTATTACCGATTGGAGAGAAAAAGCTCAGGTTGCTAAAATGACTGCTTGGAACGAAAAGGATGTTCTTCCCGTTCAGACTGCCGCAGGCATAACCAAAACAATGGCTCCAAGAGATGAGTTGACTCTTGATTGCTACGAGATTGAGCGTCCTATAAGTGACGTTCATGATTATTACCGTAACTTCGTTGCTGCTCTTGAGGGTAAAGAGGAATCCTTTATAAAGCTTTGTGAGGTTCGCAGAGTTATGAAGGTTATGGAAGCGGCTTTTCTGTCAGATGAGACAGGAGCTCCCGTAAAATTCGACGAAACAAAATAAGCTAAAACACCGTAGAAATTTCTACGGTGTTTTTGTATTTGCCAAAGCCTGTTTTTTGCATTTGCTTATAGCTTTCTCCGATTCCTGCAATTATTATATAAAGACAAAGTACAATTACAGAGCTTATAAAAAATGTCCGCCAGAAAATTTTAGTATTCCTTTTCATTAAAAAACTTCCTATAATGTATTTAGGTATGAAACAAGAGCTTTACTTGCAAGCTTTGCGCCGTAAAGCGCTTCTTCAAGAGAGTTTGAATCTGTACCTACTTCAATCAAAATGGAGCCAGTGGTCAGATTTTGATTATATCTGCTGTTTACAAGACGAATTGACCTTGCAAGTCCAGGGTAAAGTACCTCAAGTGTCTGCTGGTAATGAGTAGCAAATGTGAGATTTTTTGTCCAATTTTCATAACCTGATATTTTTGCGCCGCACCCCATTACAAGCATTATCTGTGCGGCATTTTTTCCGTCTATTTCGATAACAGGCTTGGTTTTTGTGCCGTCAGAGGCATTTATAGAATCTCTGTGTACGTCAATTACTACCTTTATAGAGGGATACTGCTTTAAATATTTCTCCACCGTTTCTTTGCTTCTTGTGTAGCTTCCGTTATATGCGGGATAGTCGTGGGCTGTTGTGTCCTGAAGGGTTTTAATACCCGCGCTGTTTAGTGTGTCTGCAAAAACCTTACCTATAGCAATCATATTTTTGCTGTTATCTTTGGTACGGGAAAGGTCGGTATCTGTATAAAATTCCTTGTCATCAGATAAATAACATTCTGTAGCGTGGGTGTGCATTATAAGAACCTGCGGCTCGTCATTTTTCTCGATGTCAACAGGATTTTTGTCTTTCATCAGCTGTTCGAGATTTATGGGCACATCGGTTTTATTGTTTATATAAACTCTGTTATAAGAGGTGTTGCTTTTATAGGGTGTTATAAAGCTTTGTGTAACCTTACCGAGCACAGTACCGCTTGTACCTGCTGTAACCGACTGCTCACTGCTCCCGCTATTTGTTATTTCGTCAGGCTGTGTGGGTGTATTTACGGTATACTCGTTTACAATTTCGTTACCGTTTGAAGCCGTTATAAAATCCTCTCCTGTTATATAAAAAGCACCAAATGCCACTATGCAGACACAAAGGGCAGAGGTTATTATCAGCCCTAATATTCCGTTTTTTTCTCGCATACTATCACCAATTAAACCTATGCGAAAAAAATTAAAATTATACTATTGAAAGAAGGAGATTTCTCTCTGTATCGGGCTGTAAAAAGCAGTTTACAGCATTGGAGATAACATTAGATGCTCTGTCTATTAAAAGGTCGATTTCACGGGGAGTGACTATCATAGGTGCTTTTTTGCCCTTTTGAGAGCTTCCTGAAAACAGCGCTGCATCAAGACAGGTGGGAACACCTATGGCAATAACAGGAATTCCTACGGTCTTTTCACTTATTTCCTTACGGTCGTTTCCTACGCCTGAGCCTGGGGAAATACCGCTATCACATATCTGAATTGTAGTGCCAAGGCGCTTTGCATCGGCTGCGGCAAAGGAATCAATAACAATAAGACAGGAGGCATTTGAAGCACTAATTACGCCCCGTAATATTTCTACCGTTTCTACACCTGTTTGTCCAAGCACACCCGGCTGTATAACAGAAACGTTTTTAAGCCTTTCAAGACCTGTCTGCTTACGGATATAATCTGATATATGCCGAGTGGCGAGAATCCGTTCCGCTACCTTCGGACCAAGTGCATCTGGGGTTATATTTCGGTTGCCAAGCCCTGCTACCAGAAAATTATCTTTATTAGTTGATAGCTTACTACATTCGTTTATAATGATTTTTTCAAGGTCAATGTAATCACCACCGTGGTAAAGCAGGTCGGGGATATCAATATTAATATAGCTGCCCTGAGGCTTTCCGATAGCTTCAGCACCTTTTTTATTTGTGATTTTTATCCGCGTGACCGATAGTATTCCTTGCTTTTCGGTTTCGCAGTTGATACCTTCGCCATCTTTAATATTGTCCTTCAGCTCTACAGCAAGGTCGCTTCGTCCTGTCATAAAAACACATCCTTTTTAATTATTGTTGTCTTTTGTGATTTTTTTATTAAAAAAATGTTGATTTTTTTGGACATTGGTGATATTATAGTTTTGTTAATGTTTTAAAAGGAGGTGTTGTGTGTGCCAAATATTAAATCTGCTAAGAAACGTGTGCTTACCAGCGCTGCTGCTTACGAGCGTAACAAGGCTTATCGTTCTGCTCTCAGAACTGCTGTAAAGAAGGCTGATGCTGCTATCGCAGAAAATTCTGCTGATGCTAAAGAGGCTGTAAAGGTTGCAGTTAAGAAGATCGATCAGGCTACCGCAAAGGGTATTCTTCATAAGAATACTGCAGCAAGAAAGAAGTCTAATCTCGTTTGCCGTCTTAACAAAATCGGCTAATAAGCTTCTTTCCTGAAATCAGCTTAATATAAAACGGAATCTGTTTAACAGATTCCGTTTGGCTGATGTCATATAAAGTTTATTCCGTCGCCTGTGGGGCGATTATTTTTTTGCAAAAAAATCTCGGTAGAAACCTACCGAGATTTGCTTTTTATTTTATTTTGCCATAGAGGGGAAGTGCTTCAGAGTCCTTTTTAGGCTCTCTGTTTTCAGCGATTTTAGGCTCTGACTTTTTAGGAGCGCGAGGTGCGTCAGAGGTAATAACAATGTGTCTGCGGTCACCTTCGCCTACAGAGTGGGAAGAAACGCCCTCAATTTCCTGAACAGCGGTATGAATGATACGTCTTTCATAGGGGTTCATAGGCTCTAAGGAACGACTTCTGCCTGTGCGCAGCACCTGAGCCGAAATCTTATTTGCAAGAGAAATAAGAGTCTTCTCTCTTCTTTCTCTGTAATTACCGATGTCAATTGAAATTTTATAGTATCCGTTAGCACTGTTTGCAGCAAGAGAGGCGAGGTACTGAAGAGCATCAAGAGTTTCTCCTCTGTGACCGATACAGGCGCCAAGACCGTCACCGGTAAGGATAAGAAGGGCAGCGTTTTCACGAAGTGCTACCTTGAAGTCTACATTTGTGCAACCGAGTCCGTCAAGAATTGTTTTAAGATAATCAACAGCCTTGATAGCGGGACAGTCTTCACTAAGCTCACTTACAGCTACAGCGTTTATTTCCTGCTTCTCGGGAGCAGCTTTAGGC